>JAASSE010000196.1 GCA_021768055.1 Gammaproteobacteria bacterium
GTATAAAAACCTCGATGGATCCTGCGCATATTCTTAATCCTAAACGCTTGTACGAACAACTTTGAAAACTTCCATCACCACACAATACTTGCAAACAAGCCAGGGACAGGAAGCTGACCGCATCCTGCGCAATTGTGTGCACTGTGGTTTTTGTAATGCGACCTGCCCGACCTACCAGTTAACCGGTGATGAACTCGACGGACCACGTGGACGCATTTACCTGATCAAGCAGGTACTCGAAGGACATAAACCTCAAGCACACACGCAATTACATCTTGACCGTTGCCTGACATGCAGAAACTGCGAAACAACATGTCCATCCGGTGTCGATTATGGCCGGCTGGTTGATATCGGGCGCAAGCTTGTCAGCGAACAAACGAAACGCAGCATTCCCAGCAGCTTCTACAGATACCTGTTGCGAAAATTCCTGCTGACACGTTCATTGTTCAATCCAGTGATCAAACTGGCACAGTTAACACGATGGCTGCTGCCCGCATCAATCAGTCAAACTATTCCATCAAAACAGAAGCACTTGTTGGAATGGCCCGAGCAAGAACACCAACGCAAAGTGATCCTGTTACAGGGTTGTGTGCAGCCGGCCTTGGAACCCGGCATCGACCGCGCGGCAGCCGTGGTACTGGACCGCATGGGTATACAGGTAGTGCGCCTGGAAGACGGTGGCTGCTGTGGTGCCATCAGCCATCATTTGAATGCTTTTGATGAAGCGCATGCGACTATCAAAAACAACATCGATGCCTGGTGGCCGACCATAGAACAGCAGCAAATCGAAGCAATTATATCCACTGCCAGCGGCTGCGGCGTCACCATCAAGGACTATAAACACATACTTGCCGATGACAGCGAGTACAGAGACAAGGCGGAAACGGTTAGCGCATTGTGCAGGGACCTGAGCGAAATCATCGACCCTGACGCGCTGCCCGTCCCGGAACAGAATTCCGGGACCCTTGCATTTCATCCGCCCTGCACGCTGCAGCACGGACAACAAATCAATGGCAAGGTTGAAGCCATTCTGTCGGCCAGCGGGTACAAGATGGTGCCGTTTAAGGACAATCACCTGTGCTGCGGGTCGGCTGGCACCTATTCGATACTGCAGAAAAACCTTGCCCTCAAGCTGCGCGATAACAAGCTGCAAAATATCGAAAATGGCCATCCCGAATTGATCGCAACCGCCAACATCGGCTGCCTGCTGCACCTGCAAGGCGGCACCCGCTTGCCGGTCAGGCACTGGATAGAATTGCTGGTCTAGGCCGCTATCCCCGATAAAACCCTGCATTCTGCACGTAGTCGACGCGGGTGTTTCGTGGCAGAATACCCGCCAATTTTAACCTGACGACTTTCAAACCATGGCAATTACATCATTCAACCCACCCGTTCGCACCTTGATGGGCCCCGGTCCTTCTGACGTTCATCCGCGCATCACCGCGGCAATGGCACGCCCAACCATCGGTCACCTCGACCCGGTATTCGTCGGCATGATGGACCAGGTCAAGGAAATGCTGCAATACGCCTTTGCCACCCAGAACACGCTCACTATCCCGGTTTCCGCCCCAGGCTCGGCAGGCATGGAGAGCTGCTTCGTCAACCTGGTCGAACCCGGTGACAAGGTCGTGGTCTGCCAGAACGGCGTGTTCGGCGGGCGCATGAAAGAGAACGTCGAACGCATCGGTGCAACGGCAATCATGGTTGAGGATGAATGGGGCAAGCCGGTCGATCCCAACAAGCTGGAAGAAACCCTGAAGTCATTCCCCGATGCCAAAATCGTCGCCTTCGTGCATGCTGAAACATCGACCGGCGCACAATCGGATGCAAAAACCCTGTGTGAAATTGCGCACAAACACGATTGCCTGACCATCGTCGATGCCGTGACTTCACTCGGTGGCAGCGAACTGCTGGTCGATGACTGGGAAATCGATGCGATTTATTCTGGCACGCAGAAATGCCTGTCCTGCACACCGGGCATTTCACCGGTGAGCTTCAATGACCGCGCGGTTGAAGTGATCAAGAACCGCCATACGAAAGTACAAAGCTGGTTTCTCGATACCAACCTGGTAATGGGATACTGGGGACCAAACGCAGCACGCGCGTACCATCACACCGCCCCGATCAATGCACTGTATGCACTGCACGAGGCTCTGGTAATGCTGCAGGAGGAAGGCATCAAGAATTCATGGCAGCGTCACATGGACAACCATCTTGCACTGCGTGCAGGCATTGAAGCCATGGGCCTGTCATTTGTCGTGGATGAACCGCACCGTCTGCCACAGCTGAACTCGGTCACTATTCCTGATGGCGTGGATGAAGCCCAGGTACGCTCGCGCCTGTTGACGGAATTCAACCTCGAGATCGGTGCCGGCCTTGGTTCACTCGCCGGCAAGGTATGGCGTATCGGTCTGATGGGCCACAGTTCTCGCGCAGAAAACATCTTCCTTTGCCTGAGTTCACTCGAAGCCGTGTTGAACGAAATGGGTGCCGATATCAATACCGGTGTCGCATTATCCGCCGCGCAAAAGCAGCTGAGCTCCTGAAGTATTTCTGAACATATTGCTGGCCATCCTCTGCAGAGGATGGCCGGTATGTCTTATTGAGAAAAAGATTTAATCCGTTCGCGAATCAGCGCTGCGGCCTCACTGAAGACCGCCTTGCGCTCTTCTTCACCGCCTTCCTGTCTGCAGGAAATGCCGCAGACCAGGGTAACCTCGGGCAACTCTTCCAGCTGTGCAAGCAATGACAGGGTATCCTCGAGACCTATACCGTGACTGGACAGCTGGCAAGGCTCTGTAGCCATATCCTTTGCGCTAAAGCAGATAACCTTATTTTCGTCATCCAATCCCTGCAGGGAATCCACCAGTATTGCCACATCCACACCCTGTAGGTAATTACGTAAATTCAGCCCCGGCCGATCAAGATTTATGAATTCCACGCCTGCTGTAGCTGTTTTGAGAGTGCTGTTCGACAGCAGATTAACCACCTCCCAACCATGCTGGTCATCCGATCGGGGTGAACCGATTCCTATGAAAACAATGCTTTTTGCAATACGCTGACTGTCCGGTAGCGATGCCCCCTGCTGAAACTGTCGAGTAACCGACATCTTCAGAAAATGGGTGGCACAGGAAATACATGGATCGTAATTACGAATGACTGTCTCGGCACGATGACGGATTTCGTCCTCAGCGTTATCCAGACCAAAACTTTGTAGCGAAGCACGCAGGTCCTGTTCAATTCTTGCCTGGTTCTGGCTGGTAGGCGGTACTATGCGTGCACTTTGCACAATACCCTTGTCATCGACCTGGTAGCGGTGCCAAAGCAAACCACGTGGCGCTTCGGTACAACCATAGCCAACACCGGCCACCGGTTTGATGGTTTCCCGGGATTTTTCGGGAATGGAGTAATCTTCAGTGAGTCTCAAGGCTTCGTGGACTGCATACTGTATTTCAACAGCACGGGCAATCATCGAATGAAACATATTGCCTGAAGGAAAGACGAGCCCTGTGCTTTCAAGATCATGGGCAATGTGTGCAGGCAGCCGATCAAGATTATTATTCAGCCTGGCCAGTGGGCCGACAAGGTAAGGCTGATCGTTTAACAAACAATGCAAAGCCGTCGAATGTGGTTCATGGGTTTCGCGGAAATGGCTGTCGAATTCTTCTATATCGATATCAAGGCCGGTACTGGAAACAATTCGTCCTTCATTCAGCGGATACTCGCTGTGATGCCTCATTGAAACCATGTTGACGGACTGTATGTCATGCGGA
>JAASSE010000026.1 GCA_021768055.1 Gammaproteobacteria bacterium
CCTGATTATGCTGATTTTCGTCATCGTTGCCGGTCATTTTCCACAATTACCCAAGCAACAATGGTGGAAGGATTCTGTTGCGCTGGAGCGTTTTGAAAACCTGGCGATCTGGATACAGGATTACGTGCCGAATATGGACTTATCATTTGACAGAGGTGTCATATAAGACATGTGCGGAATTGTTGGCATCGTTAGCCAATCTCCGGTAAATCTTGATTTGTACGAGGCGCTCTCGGTGTTGCAGCACAGAGGGCAGGATGCTGCCGGGATCATGACCTGTGAAGAAGGGCGTTTCTTCATGCGCAAAGGTAATGGCCTCGTGCGTGATGTATTCTTCAAGCAGCACATGCAGCGACTGGTGGGCAACATGGGCATCGGCCATGCACGTTACCCCACCGCCGGTTGTTCATCTTCGCTTGAAGCCCAGCCTTTTTATGTAAATTCACCTTACGGCATTGCACTGGCGCATAACGGCAACCTGACCAATACCGACAAGCTTAAGGAAGAACTGTTCCAGGAAGACATGCGCCATTTGAATACCGAGTCAGATACCGAAGCACTGCTCAACGTATTCGCACATGAGCTGCATCTACAGGCCAAGCCTGCATTCGACAGAGAAGATATATTCAGGGCCGTTGCCGGCGTGCACAAACGCTGCAAGGGCGGTTATGCAGTGATCGCGATGATTGTCGGTAAAGGTGTACTGGCATTCCGTGACCCGAACGGTATTCGCCCCGTGGTTTACGGCAAGCGTGAAGGCGAAGACGGCGCGGATTACATGATTGCATCTGAAAGTGTTGCACTGCAGGCCCAGGGATTCGAGCTGGTACGTGACCTGGAACCGGGTGAGGCAGTATTTGTAGAGGAAAATGGCACGTTGCATACACGTCAATGCGCGGAAGATCCGAAACTGGTTCCCTGTATATTTGAATACGTGTATTTCGCACGGCCGGATTCGATCATGGACAAGGTTTCCGTGTACAAGGCCAGGCTCAGAATGGGGCAGAAACTGGTGCAGAAGATACTGCGTGAGCATCCCGATCATGATATCGACGTGGTCATACCCATCCCCGATACCAGCCGCACTTCCGCACTGGAAGTGGCTTATCACCTCAACGTTAAATACCGGGAAGGCTTTATCAAGAACCGTTACATCGGCCGTACATTCATCATGCCGGGGCAGAAGGAACGCAAGAAATCGGTACGCCAGAAACTGAACCCGATCGACCTCGAGTTCAATGGCAAAAACGTTTTGTTGATCGACGATTCCATCGTGCGCGGCACAACATCGAAGCAGATTATCCAGATGGCACGCGAGGCCGGTGCGAAAAAAGTCTACATGGCATCAGCATCACCCCCGGTACGCTATCCCAACGTGTATGGCATCGACATGCCTGCAATGGAAGAATTCGTTGCACACGACCGCTCGGTAGAGGAAATTGCTGAAGTCATCGGCGCCGACTGGCTGATTTACCAGGACCTGGACGACTTGATCGAGGCTGTGCACAAGGGCAATGAAGAGATACAGCAATTCGATTGTTCCTGTTTTGATGGGCAGTACATTACCAATGACGTCGATGACCAGTATTTCCGCAAGCTGGAGCTGAAACGCAACGATGCCGCCAAGATGGACCGCGTAGCCAACCAGTCAGCGGAAACGATAGAGCTGTAACACTTCAACCGCGTACCGCCTGATACAGGTTGTTCGCTTTTTCCATATCCGTGATCACGGAGCAAAATCCCGGTTGCAAAATCATGTGGCTGTGATTTACTCACTCGATGACTTCCATTCGAATCAATGTCGCTGAACAGTGCCTGTACCTGCTTGATGAATCAGGCGATGTGTTGTCAACATACCCGGTGTCGACTTCGAAATATGGCACAGGTTGCGAGAAAGACAGCGAGAAGACCCCGTTGGGTCTGCATCGCATCAAGGACAAGATCGGCGGTTCCATGCCGAAGAACATGGTGCTGGTCGCGCGAGAACCCATGGGTATGCTCCAAGACTTGATCGCAGGCGGTGAGGAATTGCCTGATGACGTGATTACCAGCCGTATCCTGTGGCTGGAAGGGATGGAGCCGGGTAAAAACCAGGGCGGTCATGTAGACACGTACAGTCGTTACATATACATTCATGGAACCAGTGAAGAAAACAAGATCGGCATGCCGGCATCGATTGGTTGCATACGCATGCGCAATGACGATGTTATAGATTTATACAGGTTGGTGGATGTTGGAACAGAAGTTTTAATAGAAGAATGAGATGAGTGATTCAAAAAAAATAAATCCGCAAGACTATGCCATCGAAACCCGTGCGGTACGCGCCGGGCAGGAACGCACGCAGGAAGGTGAAAACAGCGAGCCGATTTTCCCGACATCCAGTTACGTGTTTGCCTCGGCAGCCGAAGCGGCAGCGCGTTTTTCCGGTGAGCAGCCGGGCAATATATATTCCCGTTTTACCAATCCGACGGTACGTACATTTGAAGAACGGCTCGCAGCAATGGAAGGCGCCGAGTGCTGTGTTGCCACCGCATCGGGCATGTCGGCCATTACAGCGACCTGCATTGGCTTGCTGCAAAGCGGCGACCATATTGTTTCTTCGCGCAGCATTTTTGGTACCACAACTGTACTGTTCGAAAATTTCCTTGGAAAGCTTGGCATTGCTACAACCTTTGTAGAGCTATCAGACCTGAATGCGTGGGAGCAGGCGATCAAGCCCGAAACAAAACTGCTGTTTCTTGAAACGCCATCGAACCCTCTGACAGAACTGGTCGACATTGCCGCACTGGCTGAGATTGCACACAAAAATGATTGCCTGCTTGTAGTCGACAACTGTTTCTGTACGCCGGTTTTACAGCAACCAATTGCACTGGGCGCGGATATCATTATTCATTCGGCAACGAAATACATCGACGGGCAGGGGCGTTGCATGGGAGGTGCAGTCTGCGGTACCAGGGATATCGTCGGCGAATCCGTGTTTGGCTTCCTGCGCACTGCCGGCCCGACAATGAGCGCATTCAATGCCTGGGTCTTCCTCAAAGGCCTGGAGACATTAAGCCTGCGCATGCACGCTCACAGCGCCAGTGCACTTGAGCTTGCACAATGGCTGGAGCAACAGGCCGTGGTTGAACGTGTGTATTACCCGGGCCTCGAGAGCCATCCACAACATCAGCTCGCGAAGCAGCAGCAAAAAGGATTTGGCGGCATCGTATCATTCGAGCTCAAGGGCGGCAAAGAACAGGGCTGGAAGCTGATTGATGCCACGCGCATGGTTTCAATTACCGCAAATCTTGGTGATACCAAGACGACGATCACACATCCGGCTACCACCACGCATGGCCGGCTGTCACCGGAACAGCGGCAGCAGGCAGGTATTTCGGACGGCCTGATCCGTGTTGCAGTTGGTCTGGAAGATATTAACGATATCAAGAACGATCTGTCTCGCGGCATGTGATCGAGCTGACTGCACGCGAACTGCTGATCCATCTCTACCAAAGCGCAGTTGATGCCGTCGATGGCCGTCATCTGGTGCAGCAGTGGTGCCTCGACCATGCCTTTCCCTTCACGCACTGCATCGCCATCGGCAAGGCCGCAGCATCAATGCTGCAGGGTGCGCTCGACAGCCGGCGCATGTTGCAAAATGCATTGCTCATCACCACCAGTGAAAACATTCCGCGTACACTGCGCAAGGACAAACACGTCAAGGTGCAGGCATCATCTCACCCCGTGCCGGACCAGTCGAGCCTCGATGCTGGTGCCGCATTGCTCTCCTATGTTGAAAACATACCTGCCGGTTCAGATGTACTGGTGCTGATCTCGGGTGGAACATCGAGCCTGGTTGAAGCGCCTGTTAATGGTTGCACCCTTGAGCAGCTGCAGCAGGTCAACCTACACCTGCTTGCGTCCGGCATGGATATCCATGCAATCAACGCCTGGCGCAAACGTTTTTCACAAATCAAGGGTGGGGGGCTGCTAGGCCGTGTTCAGCATCTGAATATCACCCAGTTGCTTCTATCCGACGTCAAAGGCAATGACCCGGCTGTGATCGGTTCAGGTCTGCTGGTGCAGTCAGACAAAAACGAGCTGATTGAGGATGCAGCACTGGAATCCTTGCTGAGTACGATTGAATCGAACACATCCGTTACAGCTGAACAGAATTATCCGTCGGTAGACACCTTCATCATCGGCAGCAATGAAATGGCCGCACAGGTTGTCGTTGAGGAAGCGCAAAGACATGGCCTCGAAAGCTATTACCATGAGGAATTTCTGCAAGGCGATGCTGTGGAGCAGGGCAGCATGCTCGGTGAGTATTTGATCAGCGCTGAGCCTGGTGTCCACGTCTGGGGCGGTGAAACCACAGTACAGCTTCCGGACAGGCCTGGCCTGGGAGGCAGGAACCAGAGCCTGGTATTGTCGCTGGCTACGGCTATCGAAGGCATGGACGGACTGTCAGTACTCGCTGCCGGCACCGACGGTATAGACGGCAACACCCCCTGCGCCGGTGCGGTGGTATCAGGCAATACCGCACTGCAGGCAAGGCAAATGGGTTTTGATGTGACTGCTGAGCTTCACAAAGCCAATGCCGGCACGGTATTGATGGCCGTCAATGAATTATTCAAACCGGGCCCGACCAACACTAATGTGATGGATCTTGTTATCGCCTACAAGCAATAAATGCTATGCCGCCATCATTTGTTCCAGTGCGGCCTGATCAGGCCCGACGAACGGCGGTGCCTGGATAGCAGCCGACACATGAGAACACAATGTGTCATTAAGGCCCTGGGCAGGAGGTAGATGGCTACTCAGTATCGTAGCTGCATCCAGTGAAGCGATTTGCGCCAGCACATCGCTGAATTTATTCGGGTCCGTATTGTGCAGCCAGGGCGCATCAAGACATGCCCAGTTAATGCAGCCCTCCCTCAGAGCATCTGCATCAACCGCCTGTGCCGATTCAGCCGGCTCCTGCAGCAAGGCACCGAAGCTGTCGGCGCTGAACAGGGTATTGTGCCTGGTGTCAAACAGACCGCAGGTTTCCGGCGCATCGAAAGTTGGCGGTGTCACAGCCAGCAGTTTGCGGTCACCGACATCCAGGTGCTGGCCGGGATTGAGCAGGTACATGCGGTCAAGTGGAATGCCCTGCAGCCCCATTTTTGCCATACCGATGAAGCTGGTGACGATGCGCGCATTGACAGCATCATTGAGAATGTCCTTGAGATTGCCAAGGTGATCGAAATCAGCGTGGGTAATCCATATCCATTGAATATCAGCCGGGTCGAGCTGAGCGTAGAGCTGTTCCAGGAACTGGTTGCTCAGGCATGCCATGCCAGTATCTACCAGTACTGGTTGCTGGGCATGCAGCAAAAAGGCATTGACCGGCAGTACACCGAAACCGGGAACCGGCAGCCAGGCGTTGATTGAGGTGACATCGTTCGCGACCTTGCGCGGTTCGAATAAGGCAGGCTCGTTCATTGTATACCTCCGGGTCCAGTCAATAAAAGGATGTACAGCGGTGTATACTGAAATAGGGTATATCCGGAAATATCCCTTGTCAAGCATTCATTAAACAGTTATGTTTACTTAAATGAAGAAACGCAAATACCGGCAAAAGCGCCGTGCAGAGCAGGCACGCGAGACACGGCAACTGATCGTGGAATCCATGATGGCGCTACACGAGGAACTGGGGCCGGCGCAGACATCCATCAGTGCGATCGCCGAACATGCCGGCGTCCAGCGCCTGACGGTTTACCGTCATTTCCCGGATGATGCCAGTATGTTCAAGGCCTGTACCTCGCACTGGTTGGGACTGCACCCGTTACCTGCCGATGCAGACTGGGAAGAGGTGGAAGAGCCATGGCAACGAATCGCCAGTGCCTTGCTGGCATTTTACCGCTATTACAGCGGCACAGAGCGCATGTGGCAGGTCACGTATCGTGATCTGGATGATGTGGATGCCTTGCAGGCACCCATCGCGGCCGTGGAAGCCTACCTCGACAAGGTGCGTGATGACCTGGTTTCGATGATGAAAGTAAAAGCGAAAGAAAAAAAGATATTGTCGTTAACATTACGACATGCCCTGCGCTTTAGCACATGGCAGTCGTTAAAGCATGAGAACCTGTCCGATAAAAAAATGGTGGACCTGGTGATGAGCTGGTTGCAATGTCAGGCGCAGAGTAAATAAAACGGTGATGGCAGTATCAAGTCATTATTTAATCAGGTAATAACCGGTTCCCATAATCCTCCTAACCTATTGTTTTATAAGTACTGTTTGACGAACACCCGTTTGTCCAGAATTTTGTCAGACGTCGTACGGTCTTCAGGCCTGCCTGGTCATCATCATGCCGAAACCTGTGCCAGGCATTAGAAATTTCGAATGTTATTTGTTGACCCCGTTTAATAACAACGCAACCAGCGGAAATTGGTTCCAGATTTTTTTCGGGAACCGAAACCGGATCGGATGCGTCTTTGGTATTAAACAGGCGATGAAATGTGGGTGCCTGAAAACACAATAATCACCACAGCTGAATGGAGGAAATTATGACTACAAATACAATGGTTGTCTCTGATTACCGCTTCCTCGCACGCCTTTTGTCACTCATGCCATGGCGCAAGAGCGAGAATTACAGTATTGAGCTGGTCAGGCGTACAAATATTTCGGCTCGGGTAGAGGGCAATGTCATAAAGGGTCAACCTGAAGAACAGGACCACGAACCGTTAGTACCGAACGTATTAACAATAAACAATCCGCTGAGCACGTTCTTTTAACCACTCACTCAAGTCCAGGGCAAAACACTCAGACACATCCTGTCAGTTCAGTACCCGGGGAACAAATCGGTATCCCGGGTTTTGTTAAATCCAGTTTAGATAAAAACGATTTTTTGCGCATACCGCATGGCCGGAATAATTACCTGAAAAAGGAATTATTCAGCATACGCTATGTCACAGGACGCATGAAGAGCTTCATTGCGTACTGTATCGTATTGCTATTATCGCTACCGCTACATGCGGACCAGGGTCGAGTGCTAACGGCGACCAGTCCGGAAAACCGGGTGGTATTTTTTGAACTGTACACGTCTGAGGGCTGCAGTTCCTGCCCGCCGGCAGACCGTTTTTTATCCCGGCTGAAGCAGCAGAACATTGACGATAAGCAGTTGATTCCATTAGCATTTCATGTGACCTACTGGGATTACATTGGCTGGCGTGATCGTTTTGGTGACAGGCAATACGATGAGCGTCAGCGACGACAGGCGAAGCTGGCTGCGAACAGAATCGTCTATACCCCACAATTCATGATGAATGGGCGCGATTACCGCCGATACAATCATTTTGATACTGACATCAAAGATGTGTTATCGATGCCGGCAGATTACAAGCTGGAATTACACACTGTTCAGAACGAACACAGTATTGATGTTGATGTGGTGACAACACCGCTAAACGGTAATAACGAACCCGTTTCAGTTTTTCTGGCGGTGTATGAGCATGGACTCAGTTCTGATGTCACCGACGGAGAAAATGAAGGCAAGGAATTACAGCATGATTATGTTGTGCGCAAGTTATATGGCCCATACTCGGCAGAGGCTTTCCCTTCACGTATCATAAAAATGATTAAAGTGGAAAATGACTGGGACCTGGCAAAGGGTGGACTGGTTGCCTTTATCCAGAAGCCGCTGCATCCGGATGTATTGCAGGCAGTGCACCTGGGCCTGCATCATTAAAAATAGCGGCTGATGCGCTTCACCCTGTTATTAAAAAATTTTGTTTTAGTAACAGGGTTGTGTTTTACCGGTGAGGGTAAAGTGGCTGCCAGAGCAAGGTTTTAGTGATTGATAATAGTTATTATTTGTCACTGATCTTGCCTCTATAATTCCAGAGTGCAATTGTTTCTGTTATCGTAATTCAAACTAAGCACTGACTTAAGTGTCTTTATATGGTTAATAAACAATCTCTTTGTCCCCATTAATTATGACTTTTATTACTGATATCGTTTCCACAAACGTTCACGA
>JAASSE010000197.1 GCA_021768055.1 Gammaproteobacteria bacterium
AACAGGTCAACGACCTTGCTGTTCTGTTCGATATGGTCGTAACCGGTGAACGCGGTATCGCCTTTAACTTCGATCGCCTGGGTGTAATCGACGCCGAACTGGCTCGCACTGCGGGCCCGCTCACGCTGCTGTTCCATCGCGACTTCGAAGCCGGCATGATCGACCGTGAGGTCACGCTCGCGGGCGATGTCGGCGGTCAGGTCAATCGGAAAGCCGTAGGTATCGTACAGCCGGAACGCGGTGTCGCCGGAAATTGTCTGGCCCTTCATGCCGGCGATATCGGCTTCGAGAATTTTCATACCCTGGTCCAGGGTTTCAGCGAAGCGTTCTTCCTCGAGCTTGAGTACGCGCTCGACATTCTTGCGCGCTTTAACCAGTTCCGGGTAGGCGTCACCCATTTCATCAGCCAGCGGTTTGACCAGCTTGTAGAAAAACGGGTCGCGCATACCGAGCTTGTGGCCATGGCGGGCGGCGCGGCGAATGATGCGGCGCAGTACATAACCGCGGCCTTCATTTGACGGCATTACCCCGTCGGTAATTAAAAACGCACAGGAACGAATATGGTCGGCGATCACGCGCAGCGACTTGCTGCTGAGGTCCTTAGATTTGGTGGCTTTCGCCGCAGCCTTGATCAGATCCTGAAACAGGTCGATGTCATAGTTGTTGTGCACGCCCTGCACTATCGCGGCGAGACGTTCCAGACCCATGCCGGTGTCGACCGAGGGCGCCGGCAGACTGTGCAGCTCGCCGTCGGCCGAACGGTTGTACTGCATGAACACCAGGTTCCAGATCTCGATATAACGGTCACCGTCTTCCTCCGGTGTGCCCGGTGGACCACCGGGGATGTCTTCACCGTGGTCGTAGAAGATTTCGGTGCAGGGGCCGCAGGGGCCGGTGTCGCCCATCGACCAGAAATTATCGCTTTCGTACAACTTGCCACCGGGCTTGTCGCCGATGCGGCCGAAACGGCTTGCGTCGACGCCGATCTGTTTCAACCAGATGTCGGCGGCTTCATCGTCTTCCTCGTACACCGTGACCCAGAGTTTTTCTTCGGGCAGACCGATCACCTCGGTGAGGAATTCCCACGCATACTTGATCGCGTCTTCTTTGAAGTAATCGCCAAAGCTGAAGTTGCCCAGCATTTCAAAAAAGGTGTGATGGCGTGCGGTATAACCCACGTTCTCGAGGTCGTTGTGTTTGCCGCCGGCACGCACGCAGCGCTGGCTACTGGCGGCACGTTTGTAGTCACGGCTTTCCCGACCCAGAAACACGTCCTTGAACTGCACCATGCCGGCATTGGTGAACAACAAGGTCGGGTCATTGGCGGGCACCAGCGAACTGCTGGCAACAACCTGGTGGTCCTTGCTCTTGAAGTAATCGAGAAACTTCTGGCGTAATTCAGCGCTGCCCGTCATAAAACTATCAACTTTAAATATATGATGTAACTTACTGTTTATTCAATTATTCTACAAGATCACGTATTATATCAAGTACAAACCCGCGGTATTGCAGATAGCGAATGCGTTTCGCTTTCTCCTGGTAATCTTCACACGCGGTATTGCCGAATTTCTTTTTATACTCGGCGCGCATGATGGCGGACCAGTCGATCTCCGGTGCATACAGAAAAGGCGCATAATCGCTTTCGGACACACCCCGCTCTTTCAGCTCCAGGGCAATACGTTGTGGACCATAGCCCTTGTCTTTGCGCACATTGATGTACGACTCGGCATAACGTGAATCAGACTGCAGTCCCTGTATCTTCAGCTGGACGATCGCCTGTTCGATTTCATCTTGCGCAAAATCCTTCTGCTTCAATTTTCGCCGCAGTTCAAACGCAGAATGCTCGCGTCGTGCGAGCATTCTGACTGCCGTTTCCAGTGCGCTCACGCGCGGGGATTAAGCTTCTTCAAGTTCTGCAACAGGCTCCTGTGACTCAACATCAAGATCGAGGTCACGGCCGTGCTTGGCCAGCAGCTTGTCGCGCAGGGCCTGCTCGATATCGCCGGCAACATCCGGGTTGTCTTTCAGGAACTGGCGTACCTTCTCCTTGCCCTGCCCGATCTTGTCACCGTTGTAACTGTACCAGGCGCCGGCCTTCTCGATCAGCTTGTTCTCAACACCCAGCTCGATCAACTCACCCTCGCGGGAGATACCTTCACCGTAAAGAATCTCGAAGAACGCGAGCTTGAACGGCGGCGCCACTTTGTTCTTGACCACCTTGACCTTGGTGTCGTTGCCGATGATTTCATCGCCCTGCTTGATCGCGCCAGTGCGGCGAATATCCAGCCGTACCGAAGAATAGAATTTAAGGGCATTACCACCGGTGGTGGTTTCCGGGTTACCGAACATCACGCCGATCTTCATGCGGATCTGGTTGATGAAAATCACCAGCGTATTGGAACGCTTGATGTTACCTGTGAGCTTGCGCAGTGCCTGTGACATCAAACGTGCCTGCAGGCCGACATGCGAATCGCCCATATCGCCTTCAATTTCCGCTTTCGGTGTCAGCGCGGCAACCGAGTCGACCACGACGACATCGACGGCACCTGAGCGCACCAGCATGTCGGTGATCTCGAGCGCCTGCTCGCCGGTGTCCGGCTGTGATACCAGCAGGTCGTCGATGTTCACACCCAGCTTTTCGGCATACACCGGGTCAAGCGCGTGCTCGGCATCGACGAAAGCCGCAGTACCGCCGGCCTTCTGCACCTCGGCGACCGTGTGCAAAGTCAGCGTGGTTTTGCCGGACGCTTCAGGGCCGTAGACCTCGACCACGCGACCCCTGGGCAGGCCACCGATGCCCAGGGCGATATCCAGGCTCAACGAGCCGGTAGAAACTGCATCAACATCGGGTATCGCGCCATCGTCTCCAAGGCGCATCACAGATCCCTTGCCAAATTGTCTTTCGATTTGAGATAAAGCCGCGGACAGGGCCTTTTTGCGATTTTCGTCCATTCTTTTTCCCCCGATGGTTTATTGAAATCTGCAGGGATTATCACACAGAAAAAACCGGCAGCCTAGCCCGCATATTGCACAGAGGCGGATGCCCGATAACGGTTTCTTTTCTATTTCACACAGCTTCATGAAGGACAAAAGTCCGTCATGCAGGAACAGCTTATCCTATTTGAATTTATGAAAAATCTAGCGTCGTATCTTGAACGATCCCCCTTGATCCATAGCTATGGCTATGCACCTGCGGGCGATCGTCCAACCTACTTAGCCAGATTTCCCATAAATCCAAATCCTTATGCAATATGCGAGCTCGCGATGCTTCCTGAATTTTGTCGTGCCAGAAAAGCAACAACGAATCAGGGCGCAGGCCCTTGTTTTAATAAGAAATTTTTATCATAAGATAACGGTTGATTATCGTATTTTGCCGGAGTATCGTTGAGTAAATGCCCCGATGAAGGCATGACTCAAGACGTTATTCAAAGAACAGAGGAGTGGCGATCATGGTGTTGAATGTTGCTGGCAGAAATGTGGAGACAGATGCGCAGGGTTATCTGTGTCACCCGGATGAATGGACAGAAGACTTTACCAAAGAGATTGCGGCGCGTGATGGTATCGAGCTTTACAACGATCACTGGGAACTGATCCTGTATTTCAGAGAATACTATGATGAATACCAGACCAACCCGACCATGCACACCATGGTGAAACAGTTTGGTAAAAAAGGCGCAGGCCATCATGAACAGAAACAGTATGAAAAGCATATTTACAGCCTGTTCCCGCGTGACCCGGTACATGAAATCTGCAAA
>JAASSE010000198.1 GCA_021768055.1 Gammaproteobacteria bacterium
TCCCCCAGTAGCATGCGTTCACACTCTCCTGGTTTTGGGCAATGTTCGCATGCCCAGATATGACGTTCTTTATCCATGTCTGATGTCATCCGGTCATAGCGATTGAAGGAGATATTGAGGCGGTCCAGCATGTTGCTCAGCAGCAATTGCCTTATCCTTGCAATCAATTCTCTATGGCGCGCATGCAAGAACACGATGTTACGGCACACACCAATCACCATGATGGCGAAGGCGATCGCAATAGTGATGCCCCAGATCGTCACTGACTGCGTATTGTAGTCGTAGAATATGTTATCCATTTTATAACCGCTTTCAGGAAGCGTTTTTTATTTATTTAATGAATCCGTATCCAGCCTGTTGTGCATCACAGACGGGTACGGAGCGTGTTGGGGGGGGGATATGTAACCCAGCCCCTGTTTCACAACAAAAACTGATTACAACGATTACAAGTTTGCTGATAGTCAACTCAAGGGTATTGACTTACGTCAAACGATCAAAAATTTATGCATAAAGAAAAATTATCAATAATATTAATATATTAGAAATATTTCACGCTGATTACCCGCAACACGTATCGGAACGATACCGCACATATCCGAGGCCCTATCGCACACCCGTGTTATTACGTTGCAGTGTAAAACCTACCAATTAATCAATCGAACCTGAGCTTGTGAATTAGAGGCTCAGCGCTTCACGTGCGTTACAATGAACTGGACCCTCAAACGTATGGCAAAAATGAAAAAGGCCTGGGTGATTACTCGTCCAGGCCTTTTGTTGACACAATCTCGTGTGTCTTCAGCATGTAATTAATTTAATAAACAATCATGTTCACCAGGTAAATAATGCCGAAAAAGACTCCGAACAAACCTGCGAACAGGTAGGTCATAACACGCTTCATAGTCGCATCTGTCATTTCCATAGTAAATACTCTCTCGTAATCGTTATTGTTACAGCCTGAAACAGGCCATCCAAAAGACCGTTGTAGTTTAGCGTTTAAGCTATTACCGCGATAAAAGAAATAGCTGATGGATATATAAGAGGAATTTTACGTGATTTTTTGCAAGGTTATTAAACCTTGTATTTACTAAGCCTTAAGCTTTGTAATGTTATTAAAAAGATCGATCCCTGCTATCGCGCAATAAGGCACCAGGGATGCAATACATGTTTTGCATAGTAACCGTACTTGTCGTTGGCATCCTCACAATGCTCGGCCTCAAAAGGACAGTGAAAGCCGGGGTCGACATTTTTTATCCGCGTAAGCACTTTTTCCTCGATAAACGGGTCAGCATAGCTGTTGCAGTTATTGCCTTCGTCCCAGGCACCATCGATATAATCTGACAGATCGAATTTGGTATTGACCTCCCAGGCCCGGATGATTGCCCCGTGCTTGATGGAATCGATGATCTGTATGTCGCAGCTGACATAGGTCCGGTTAAAAAAGTTGCCGATCACACCTTTTAAAGGATCATCCTGCTTGAGCAATACCTTGTTCCAGAAGCGCCAGCCGTTGAAGTTGGCGACGAGATCGGCATAGGAAAAAATACCGGTCGTGGTATAGCCGAACAAGCCCGCTTCTTTTTCCCTGCCCCACTCCAGCGCCTGTTCAAGCGTTTGCCCATCAAACTCGGTCAGCTCGAAATACTGCCAGCCTTGGGAGAAAAAATGGCCGATTTTATCCAGCCCTATAAGATGATCGTCGAGATTGACGATATCACTCAGCTCCTTGAGGTTAAGGGAGAAGCCTTCGATGTAATTAATGTCACGATAGATCGAGTCATTCAGTAACAAGGAGTAGCTCTGCCTGGCCAGCAGTTCTCGTAACTGTGTATCCAGATCGTAACCTTTGAGGCCAAAGGATGCGGTATAGGACTGGAAAATAGCTTTTCTCAGCTCGGTATACAGCGCTTCCTCATCACAATATTTAACGTCCTCTATATCCTCAGGATCCAGCTCTTCATCAGCTTCCTGCTGCGGATTGGCCTTCTGCACACCTTCCTTAATGCGTTGGTTGATTATTTCGTTAATAGCCTCGAGGCTGTCATCAAGTTCAAGTTTTCTCGGGGTGACGCTATCGATCTCAGCCGTATAACCAGCGTGGAACGTAAAGGTACTGATTAAAATAAATACAACAGGTATCTTTTGCATATTGCTGAAAACAACGGCCTTTAATTTTTAAAGGTAACCAGGATTTGCTATTAAATAATTTGCCTGCAGTATTCAGCCAGGGGCGCAAAGAAGCCGGCCGCAAATTCCTGTGCCGAATCGAGGTTGAAGATCTCACGCGTGTCCGGGCTTTCTGACTGCCAGTTGTGCGCAATATCTTCATTGGCCAGAAAAATCATTTCTGTGCACAGGGTATCAGCCGCACAGGCGGAGGCGCTGCCGGCATTCCAGTCGATGCCGAACATCGCATCAAGCGTGCCATCGGTGAATCGCTCACCTTGCTGCAGCAAGTGTATCGGCTCTCCAGTGATTCGGCATCGCGAGTTGATTTCTACCGGCAGTTTGAACATGGGGCTAACCGCAATCGCATCCAGTGCACACATGCAGTAAGCATCTATACCATTAATGCTGATCTTGTGCTCCCGCTCACCCGATGTAAACGGATAGGCGCCGATCGGCTCGCCTGAATCATCAAGTACAATCAGCTTCTGTTGTTCGATGTTGGCAAGGGACTTGTCGATATTATCGACCAGTGTCGCAGTATCTTTTCGTGACAGGCTGCCGCCAGTCTGTACATAACTGTTGAGAATTTTACAGTACAGTGCCGCATCATCGTTACTAAGTGATTCAAGCCCGGCCTGGAGCGGCAAGATCGAGTTAAGATGCTGAATCGCATTAATGATTTCTGTGCTCATGTCGTTGCTGTCATATATTGTTATTAATGATTTCCGTTTTCACGCCATTGCTCTTCTGCATTCTGCGATAAGAGTGCTGCAATGTGAAATAGTTTACAACAGACGCTGAAATCCCTTTAAGATAATATCTTTTTAATAAACATATCTGGCAATACAGCATATGAACAACCTCTGGTCTGACACCGCTGCCAAGGAATTCTCAGCCAGTCCGCTGCAACTTAGGGTCTACAGTTCCAGGCTACTGGGCCAGGAGCACGGACTGGTGCTTCACGGTGGCGGTAATACATCCGTAAAGATTTCAGAGAAAAATATTTTTGGTGAAGATGAAGATATTCTTTATGTAAAAGGCAGCGGCTGGGACCTGGCTGATATCGAGGCAGAAGGCTTTGCGCCGGTGAGATTAAATGTCTTGCAACACATGGCCAGCTTAGACCAGTTGAGTGATGCGGAGATGGTGCGCATGCAAAGGGCCGCGATGACCGATCCCTATGCACCTAACCCGTCTGTCGAAACCGTGCTTCATGCAATCATCCCCTTCAAGTTTGTCGATCATACCCATGCAGATGCTGTTGTCACTATCACGAACACACCAGGCGGTGAAGAAAAAACCAAGGAAATAGTTGGTGACAGGGTCCTGGTTATACCGTATGTGATGCCGGGCTTCGTTCTGGCAAAAAAAGTGTACAACATGACCAGGGATATCGACTGGTCATTATATGATGGCATGGTTTTGCTTCACCATGGCGTATTCACATTCGATGATGATGCCAAACGCAGCTATGAAAAAATGATCGACATGGTCAGCCGTGCGGAAAACTACCTGGAAAAACAGGCCGGACAGATTGCAAGTGCTGGTAAACGTTCGGAAATGGATTTACAGACTCTCGCA
>JAASSE010000199.1 GCA_021768055.1 Gammaproteobacteria bacterium
GGGTGAGCGTACTGACCGTTTCCTTGTATAACTGTCCTATTTTCAAAATAGTGTTCTCATGCATTAATGAAAAATACTCGAAACCGTTACGGATGTTCTCTAACACATCTGTAACGTGGTCAACCATTGCCTGGTTGGCTGACAGTTTTTTTTCTACCGTTAGCATGGAAATAACATAGCGCGTTACTTCCATATCGCGTTCTTCCCGCGCAGGGCCCAGTTGTTTGTTGAGCTCGCGTATCCCGGCGCCTACACCGGCGACGCCGCCGTATACATCTTCAACACTCTCGGCATCAAACTTGAACAATGTTTCCAGGCTGGACTCGATTAAGGCACTATTGGCCATACCGGTAGTGGCAATTTGCTTGACCAGTACCGCCGTCTGGAAAACGCCCGCAAGGGCAAGGGTTAAGTCTCGTTTGGAGTGTCGCATGCCGGTATTTTGCCATAGTGACAAGGTTACCGCTCAATAATATAAGGAATACTGACTTGAACTATATCGAGGAAAAGCCCTCAAATTGCAGTGATGTGTGCTATTAGATGATTAGCGTGACACAATCTTATCGATAGACTATTATATGGCCGTGAATCACAACACGCACAAACTGTTTCATTGGCTCCTCATCGCCATACTGGCGGTGGCTCCGCTGCGTGGTGTGATGGCCATGGGTACGGATTGTGATATGTCCGCAGGTTCACCATCCATGGCCGATCATACAATGCATGCAATGCATATGACAGATGATGCCTCTCCCGCAAATGAGTCACATGATTGCTGCAATGATTCAACGACTGCATGCATCAGTGATTGCGGTGCCGGCATTAACTTCCCGTTCATCATGCAGGATGCAATAACCTCAGCTAGTATTGATCATTCAAGACTGGTTGCCCGCGTGCACAGTGACCTGCTGGTGCGGGCACCAACCCCTCCAATCAGACCCCCTGCCTATCTCCAGAGTTAATAACTGACCCCAGGCCCGTGAAGGTCCGGGTCAATCGTGGTTATTCAATAACTTGTCTGGAGGTTGGCCATGTGTCAATCGCATACTATTTATAAAAAACTGGTCCGTTTTGCACTGGCATCTGCAATGCTCTGGCCAGGCGTGTTGCCTGCATTGAGCCTTGAGCAGGCTGAACAAATTGCACTGGAATCTGATCCTCTTGTTGAGAGTTTTCAGGCAACCGCACGATCATACTCAGAAGAATCGGTTTCTGATGGCACATTACCTGACCCCAAGTTAAAACTGGGAGCCGTTAATGTGCCGGTTGATAGTTTTGATCTCGAACAGGAACAAATGACCCAGCTTGTAGTAGGTATCAAGCAGGATTTTCCCCGAGGCAGTTCACGTCAGATAAAACGGCAACAAACACAATGGCTGTCGCAATCTGCCCTTGCACAGGCTGAAGATGCACGGCGAAAACTTACAAGTGACGTACGCCAGGCATACCTTAACCTGTACTATGAAATCGCCGCACTTGATATCGTTGAAGAGTCAAAAAAACTTTTCTCAAAGCTCGTCACAGTGACGGAATCGAATTATGCCGCAGGGCGGGCCAATCAACAGGATGTACTGCAAGCCAGTTTGGAATTGTCGAGACTCGATGATCGTATTACAAAGATACAAGGTATGTCGGAGGGTTTCCGCGCAGAACTCGCGCAATGGATCGGAGATACAGCGTGGCAACCCATTGATGACGCTTTTCCTGAATTACCGGATCTTCCTGACAACGTCGATCTGAACCAGATCATAGCCAACCATCCAATGATTCGTGCTCAGACATCCCGTGTCAATGCGTCACGAAAAATGGTTGATATTGCTAAACAGGGTTACAAGCCGGGTTGGAGTGCAAGTCTCGATTATGGATTCCGTTCTGGAAACAACCCCGACGGCACCAGCCGTACAGATTTCATGACAGCACTGGTAAGCCTGGACATCCCGTTATTCACATCAAACAGGCAGGATAAAAATGTTACGGCCAGTCATGAAAAAACTGCAGCAGCACAATTTGAGAAAGATGACAAATTAAGAAAACTAAAACGCTCGTATGAAAAGGATATGTACTTGTGGAAGCGCCTCGGTGAACGATCGGAGTTGTATCAAACCAGTCTGCTTTCCTCCGCCGAAAGCAACAGCCGTGCGTCATTGAATGCCTATCAGAGCGGCGTGACTGAATTCAACACATTAATGCGCGCCCAGATTACAGAGCTTGATGTACGCCTCGAAAATCTGCGTGTCCGAGTCGACCGCGCAATCACACAGGCACGCCTGCTGTATATCACAGGAGAAACTAACTTATGAAAACCCGTTTCCAGCTGACAACATTATTCATTGGCATGTTAATCAATCTGTTGCCAGCACATTTTCAATTACCTGCCAATGCAGCAGACGAAGAAAAAGAAATCCTGTACTGGGTCGCGCCGATGGATGCCAATTACCGGCGTGACAAACCGGGCAAGTCACCTATGGGCATGGACCTGGTACCGGTCTATGCTGATGGCGATGATGGTGGCAGTACGGTCACGATAGCGCCGGAAGTGGTACAGAGCCTGGGAGTACGCACCACCAAAGCTGAACGCACGAAGCTATGGCGAGGTATCGATACAGTCGGTTATGTCGATTATGACGAATCAAAAGTCAGCCATATCCATTTGCGCACGGAAGGCTGGATCGAGAACCTGAAGGTTCAGTCTGAAGGTGAACGCGTCAAAAAAGGCCAGCTATTATTCGAGCTGTATTCGCCCGAACTGGTCAACGCGCAACAGGAATATGTAGCTGCATTAGCATCAGGCAACAAGAACCTGAAGCGCGCTTCAAAACAACGTCTGGTTGCACTTGGTATCTCAGATATCCAGATAGCCGAACTGCAAAAAAACAAGAAAATTAAACAACGAATCTCGGTTTATGCCCCACAGGATGGCGTGGTTTCAACCCTGCCGGTGCGGGAAGGCATGTTTATCAAACCGGCAAAACGAGTAATGAGCCTGGGTGACTTGTCCAGCGTCTGGCTTCTGGCCGACGTATTCGAAAGACAGGCTGATTGGGTCAAGGTCGGTCAGCCTGCAGATGTCAGGCTGTCTTACCTTCCCGGTAAGGTTTGGGAAGGCAGCGTTGAATATATCTACCCGAGCCTGGATCCGAAAACACGTTCTTTGAAAGTTCGCCTGCGTTTCGATAATCCTGATGAAACCCTGAAACCCAATATGTACGCCAATGTAAAAATCTATGGCGGACCGAAAGACAACACGGTTGCGATTCCGTTGGAAGGCCTGATACGCACGGGCCGTGAAGAACGCGTGATCATTTCCCTCGGCGACGGCAAGTTCGAAGCACGCAACGTCGTCGCCGGTATTGAAAGCGGTGACTATGTCGAGATTCTGCAAGGCGTTGACGAAGGTGACGACATTGTTATCTCCGGGCAGTTCCTGATTGATTCTGAAGCCAGCCTGCGCGCCAGTCTTACGCGCATGTCAGACATGGATTCAACCATGAGCGATAAAGATGAAGCCACTATGAAAATGAAAACGGTTTCCGGATCAGGCGTGATCAAGGCTATCAAGACTGACGAACATAAACTGAACATGGAGCATGGGCCGATTGAAGAGCTTGGCTGGCCATCCATGACCATGGACTTTCAACTGGCAGAGGATGTCAGCCTTGAAGGTCTGAACATTGATGACTCGGTCATGTTCGACCTGGAACAGCGGGGTAATGACTACCGCATCACATCCATTCATCGAATGGAC
>JAASSE010000200.1 GCA_021768055.1 Gammaproteobacteria bacterium
AGTTATTGCTATAGATAAATAAAGAAATTGCAGATGACTACGGTTATCAGGTGGACATCATGAGCGGAGAATATTCAGTTGTATTCACCGGCAAAGTGTTAGACGGACTTGACCTGAACCTGGTGAAAAGCAATCTTGCCGAAAAGCTGAAACTGTCAACAGAGCAGGTTTCCAAATTATTTGAATCGGCACCAAGGCTGATCAAAACATACGATACCAACGAAGACGCCGACAGCCTGGTTGCTGTTTTCAAAAGTTGCGGCGCAGTCTGCATAGTCGATATCGCCGTTCCGGACTGGGAACTGGTTGACGATGAAAGCCAGGACGAAGAAAAATCAAATAACAAAAGCCGCGGCCTGGCATTATGGGCTGGCATATCATTACTCGTTATTGCCGCAGCCTATTCGGTTTATATATTTTTAAAATAAGCAACGATTAAGCAACAAAGTACCTTGTTAAACATAACTGAATAGTATTGAGTCCTTTACTCGATACGGAATGAGAGCGTGAAACGCAGAGAATTGGTGGCCGGGGGCAGAAAAAATCGTCTGGAACGATTTTTCGCGCAAGCCCCGCAGGGGTGAGGCTCAGGGAAGAGCCGAACAATTGAACGGGGCAGTTCAATTCGGCAGCGAAGATTTGCAGCTAATGCTGCTAAACATTGAAATATTCTGAAACATGAAAGATGGTGGCCGGGGGCAGAATTGAACTGCCGACACGCGGATTTTCAGTCCGCTGCTCTACCAACTGAGCTACCCGGCCTTAGAACAGGTTCTAGGTGCTAGGAACTAGGATCCAGGTGATAAAAACCTCGTCCCTGATCCCTTTTGGGATACCTTGCGAGTGTATAAATCATCGCAGGCCTCTTTGGGAGTGGCGTATTTAATCGGCTGCCCGGCCTTGAGTCAAGTTTTCGGCAAATGCGCGAGGATGCGGGCCACCGGTGCCGCCAGCCCCCTGTTGCCGACCTCGTCAGTTGGGCACCACTGAGTCTGACCCTGCTCATGTACGCCGTGATGCGAGCAGCGAACCTGTACCTGGCAAGGTGTGATGTCGAGGTGATAATGACTGAAGGTGTGGCGGAACTGCGGGCTTTCGCTGACACCCAGTACGCGCAAACCCCAGCGCTGCCGGCACTCCGATTCAACTGACGCCGCCGTATCGAGCTCGGGCAGACTCCACAGGCCGCCCCAGATACCCGATGGCGGCCGCTTCTCCAGCAGGATGTGTCCACTATCGGCATCGGTCAGAACCAGCAGACGCGTTGCCTTCACCGGCATGGTCTTGCGCGGTCGCGGTTGTGGATACAGGTCCACTTTCGCAGCCACAAACGCGGCACAATCCGCCTGCACTGGACACTGACCACACTGGGGATTGGCACGGGTGCACAGGGTTGCGCCCAGGTCCATGATCGCCTGGGTGTAATCAGCAACACGCTCAGATGGTGTGTTGTGCTCTGCCAGTTGCCACAGCTTTTTTTGCACGGCCGTGGTTCCCGGCCAGCCATCAATGGCATGGTAGCGGCACAGCACGCGCTTGACGTTACCATCCAGTATCGGGTGGCGCTGATCATGCACCTGCGCAAGGATGGCGCCGGCTGTGGATCTGCCGATGCCCGGTAGCGCCAGCACCTCATCAAATACCCTGGGGAAACGGCCGCCGTGTCGCTGCTTGATGATGCTCGCTGCCTTGTGCAGGTTGCGTGCACGCGAGTAATAACCCAGTCCGGCCCAGCACGCCATCACCCGATCCAGCGGGGCCGATGCAAGCTTGCTCAATGTCGGGAAGGTTTGCATGAAACGCCGGTAATACGGTACCACGGTACCGACCTGTGTTTGCTGTAACATGATTTCCGCGATCCAAACACGATAGGCGTTGCGTCGTTGCTGCCACGGCAGGTCATGGCGCCCGTGACAATCGTACCAGTCGAGCACCCGGGCAGTGAAGTTCTGTTCTGACACCTAGAACAGGCCTTTCAGTTTGTCCTTGAGCTTGTCCTGCATGCGCTGCTTGAACTCTTCTTCTTCCTTCCTGGCTTTTTGCCGCAGCTTTTCCTTTTCCTCTTCGATTTCCTTTTTGGCTTTCGCCTTGGCTTCCGCTTCCAGCAAGTTGCCCAGTGCCTTCTTCAGCTGCTTCTTGTCAACATCATAGGCCAGCTGTTCAAACGGTCCGTGAATATGGATCTTGAGTGGCTGATCCAGCAATTTTTCTGCAACGGTTTTGGTGCGAGATGGTGCGATATCAACCAGTGCGTTGTAGTTCATATCATTACGCATGATATTCACGACACCCTCTCCGGTAACACGCATGCGTTTTGAATCCAGCAGAAAGTCCCTGTTGGTCAATTCACCATTGGCAACAATGGCGCTGGCACGAATACGGTAAAAAGCAGTTTTACTCTTTGGATCAAACTGGCCACGCCACTCGGGCGAAACTTGCATGCCCTTGCCGGCAAGGTAATCTGCAACGATATTGCGTACGTAATACTCGATGTCCACGCCCTGCAACAGTGTCTTGCCCATATCAAACTTGATATTGCCTTTGGCCGCCTGCTTTAATGCTGAGACGCGATTGCCACTGGTGTTGATGTCCACCAGTACATTGGCGCTGCCTTCAAGCTTGACATCGTGCTCGCCGAAAACCCCAACCAACAATGGATCGACCACCGGGCCGGCGTTAAGCCTGCTGGCTTTCAGCGCGATCGCGTAGGCAGGTTCAGCCGGATTCACATTCAACATCATACTTGCGTTCATCTGACCATCGAGTAATGACATGTTGGCAGGATCGACGCGTACAATACCGCTTTTCGCCTGCGTTTTAACCTTGATATTGATGATAGGCTGCTGATTGATTGTCACTGAGTCCATGATCAAATCACCTTGCATATCCAGTTTGCGCAACAGTTCAACCGGCAATGCGATTTCAGCATCAGTTTCAGCCGGCTGGTCAACTGGTACTGATGATGCAGGGGTGGCGACACCTCCAGCAACTGGTGCTGACGTTGTAGGCAAATACGCATCGGCATCGATGGCAGTCATGTGCAGTTTGTACCTGACGACGGGTTTCTTCATGTCAGGCACATGCAACCAGCCTGTCAGCTTGCTCTTGTCAATGTCAACGAGGATATCATCCAGCTTGATCTGGCCTCCACTTGCCAGCACGCTAGAGGCAAACGCGACTTGCCCCAGGCTGTCTGGATTCGCCATCGGCGGTATCGAAACATTAAGCAGTTCTGCCACCTCACGTGCATTGAACACACTGGATTTGATTGAGCCACTGGCAACGGGCTCTGACGCAAGCTTGTTAACAACAAGATCTGTACTCACATCAAACCCCAACGCAGTCAGTTTTGTATTCGACACAGTTGCCTGCTGTTTATCCAGGTCTACATCGATATCACTGCTTAGCTGGATGGTCTGCTTTTGTTTGAACAGCTCCGGCGCGTTGGTTTCAACTTTCAGGCTGGTATTGTTTGCAGCGATCCTGGTAAAACTTTCATTGAAGGTAACTTCAGTGTCCAAGTCAACAACGGCATCGAGAGGCGGTTCATTATGCTTGACCGTGGTATTGAACTTCACATCAACCGGCTGGTTGAACCGTATCGCAGTTGTGGTTACGTTGAAATTGGATAAGCTTGTATGTACATTGTTTTGATCATCCGACCACTCAACCGTCGCTTCGACCAGCTCAACGCCATTCACAGCAAATGCCGCCAGTGCTATTTTTTCATCATCTTTTG
>JAASSE010000201.1 GCA_021768055.1 Gammaproteobacteria bacterium
TGTGGGGGGCCATTGACAAGATGAAGCAGGAAATGGCCGACTCTGCGAAAAACAAGGCAGACCAGATCGCATTCAGAACGGCAGCGATCGAATCATCAGGGCTTGTACTGACCGCAGGTGTCGTAGCCTGGATCCTCCGCAGTGGTGCATTGCTGTCCAGCCTGTTGTCAACCATCCCGTTATGGAAGGGCTATGATCCGCTGCCGATTCTTGCCTACAAGGATGACAAGGACAAAGAAGAGGAAGAGGATGACGAAATTCACGAAGACAAGATACCTACGTCTCTTGCAGAACTAAGAAAAGTTAAAGCACTGAAAGAGAAAAAGGCCAAAAAAGATCAAGTCGACGACCTGTTCGGTGGTTAAAGCAAGCGTGGGAAAAAATTATAAAGATGCCAAAAATAAACTGACGATTGACAATCGGAAGTTTTATTTTTGATCAAACCATGCGTTGATCAGCTCGACATCACCTTCAGTCAGGGTCCCGGTAATATTCTTCAGCTGGAAATAGTTTGATGTGTAGGCGTACTTGGCGGCGGCGTAATCCAGTTTCGCCTTGAATAGTTCGCGCTGTGCCCGCAGCAGGTCAGCATTGGTGCGGGTGCCCGCCTTGTAACCGGCACGAATTGATTTGACTGCCGCCCTGGTGGAGTCAACGGCCAGTTTCAGTGCGCTGATCCGGCTCAGCGCGTTAATCGTGTTTCTGTAGACCTTGTTAGTCTCTTTGATAACTTTACGTTGGGTGCCCAGCAACTGGTCCTTGGTTTCTTCATGTCTTGCTACAGCTTCCCTGACGCGTGAACTCACCTGTCCACCACTGTATATCGGGAATTCCAGTCGGAGGCCGATTGAGGCGTCGTCAACCGTGCTGTCACCAAAGCGTCCACCGGTTTCCTCTGTTTTGTACTTGGCAATGATGTCGAATGTCGGGTGATGCCCGGCCTTGAAACGCGTGACTTCATGGCGGGAAGACTCGACCTGGAACCTGGCTGCAATAAGTCCAGGATTGTTTTCCTCTGCCTGTTTGACCCAATGCTCGACATCCGTCGGATCGGGTTTTTTCGGTGCAAACTTGCTGCCCAATGGCGCCAGTCTTTTTGGTGGCTCACCGGTCATCTCTTCAATTTCATCCAGTGAATCGTTCAGCAGGTCTTTTGCGGCAATCACTTCGGCATCGGCAAGATCGAACGCGGCTTTTGCTTCCAGGTAATCCGTAATCGTGGTTTTGCCGACCTTGTAGCGTTTTTGTGTGTAGTCCAGCTGTTCCTTGATCGCCTTTCTTTCGGAAATCAGAAATTCAAGATTGTCACGCGCGGCGAGACCCTTGAAAAACTTCTCCAGTATGCTGGAAATCAGGTCCTGCTGCGCTGCCTTGTATTTTGCTTCGGCTGCAGAGATATTGGCCCTGGTGATATCCAGGTCCGTGAACAGTTCTTTGCGATACACGGGTTGCCGCAAGGTAAGGCCATATTCATAACTGCCGTAGGATGATTCACCTGGGTTACCAATACCAGAAGCACCGGTATCAACGTCTTCACGGTTTGAGGCGACCTCGCCGGTGAGGCGGATATCGGGCAGCAATGCGCCGGTACTCTGGCCCTTTTTCTCACGCTCTGCCTGCAAGGCAGCAAAGGCTGCACGTATTTCCGCGTTGTTTGTTTCAGCCAGGCGATACAGCGATAACGGCGTATCCACCGCTGCCTGGGCGGAAATGAAAGGTGCAGTTACAAGAAAAAACAGCAGTGAGAAAGTAGAGGTTTTGCGCATCCTGTTCAACTTATTATTATTCTATGTTATTGATTATAGAAAGGATTGCGAATACAACAAGCTAATTGGCCATATTTGTAGGAATATTGCGCCGTTCTGCGTTACATTATGTAAGTGATTGATTATAAATAACAAAATACCCATTTACATAGTGGTGTTATTGGCTAGACTGCATCCAATGTCTATGGATAGTGACAATTGAATACCAAAGCCTATCAACCCGCGTGGTGGCTACCCTCGGCGCATCTTCAGACCTTGTGGCCCGTGCTGTTCCGCCGGCGTAGTGCAGGCATTGACCTAATAACCGAACGGGTTGAGTTAAATGATGGCGATTTCATCGATTTATGCTGGAGCCGGCAAAGTGAAAAGCCGGTCGTATTGATCCTGCATGGCCTGGAAGGCTCGATCAATTCACATTACGCCATCGGACTGATGTCAACGTTGGAGCAGGCCGGTTACTGTCCCGTATTAATGCATTTCCGTGGTTGCAGTGGAGAACCGAATCGCCTGGTGCGCTCTTATCATTCCGGTGATACCGCAGACATGGCAGAGATAGTTGAGCATATTTCGGATGCAAGCGGGCAACGAGTATTCGCTGCGATCGGTTTTTCCCTCGGCGGCAACGCTTTATTGAAATGGCTGGGGCAGAGCGGCAGCGACAATCCTTTGCAGCGTGCAGTAGCCGTGTCCGTACCTTTCCGACTGGCTGATGCTGCGGCGCGGCTTGAAAAAGGCCTGTCGCGTTTTTACGAAAGGCATTTATTGAAATCGCTCAGGCAATCCTACCTGGACAAGTTTTCGAAATTGAAATCACCGTTAAATGTTGATGTTTACAGCTTGAAAGGATTCAGGGATTTCGATGATAAGGTAACGGCCCCGTTACATGGTTTTAACGGCGTTGATCATTACTACCGTGAATCCAGTTGCCGCCAGTACCTGGGTTTGATTAAGGTACCGACAAGAATTATTCATGCACTGGATGACCCGTTCATGTTTCCGCAAACAGCACCCGCAAGAAATGAACTTAGCAGCGCAGTCGATCTGCAGCTGGTCAACAGGGGCGGGCATGTGGGTTTTGTGTCAGGCAATGTTCCCTGGAAACCGGAATACTGGCACGAGCAAATGATTGTTGATTTTCTTAAATAGCCAAAAGCTGTTTACCTTCCTTGCTGCATCATCTGCTGATACCGGCGCATTTGTTCCATCGCTTCTGGAGGTAACTGACCGCTCTCCTGCATTTGCCGCATCATTTGCTGCATTTGCGGCATCTGTTGCTGCATGCGGTCCATTTGCTGACTGGAACGCTGTGCGTTCTGGATCTTGTCCCCCATGCTTACTTTCCTGTAATTCGCAGGCATAACATAGTAATCCGGATTCACTGCAGCATTTTTATTGATCTTGATGACCTCGCTTTCAATCCGGCCTTCAGTATCGACGGTTTTCATGGGTGCGCCGATCTGCGCGATCTTACTGCCCAGTTCCATTCTGGCGAGCTGGCATGGTGGGATTATTGCTGCATAACCGCCGAGTGATTTGCGGTGATTATCGGCCATTTTTTTCATTGTGCCCATCATGTCTTCGATTGATGTTCCCTGCAATGCTTTCCTGGAGCTGTAAATCGTTCCACATTTAGTGCCATTCGCTGACAGCTTGTACGCGCTTGTCTGGTACCCGGCTACGACTGGCCCTTTTCCTGCAGGTGTTATGTTCAGCTTGATGGCAGGCGGTTGTTTCGAGCTCATGCTCGGGATGCCTTCAGATACATTGATGTATTGTTTTTTACCAGGCATCACCGTGAAGATATTGTTCTTCGCATAATCCACCAGCATATAGTCATCCTGACCTTGTGTGTTGATTCTCGCGACCTTGCCGTTTGTCAGAAACTGGACTTTTGCATTGTCGCTATGTAATTCAATTACTGTGTCGGCGCTGGCCGTTAA
>JAASSE010000027.1 GCA_021768055.1 Gammaproteobacteria bacterium
GTTTCAAGGACTACGTTCAATACCGTAAGGCGCAGGGATACAATTCGGTGAGCATGATAGCGGCTCATCCGGCCTGGGCCAATGACGGGCTGTCCCCGGCGCTTTATGAAAACGGCAGCACCACGATTCGGAGCCGCTGGAAGCCGGTCTCTAGAGGCTATACAATACGCATCGCACGCCGGAGTGGTGGAATTGGTAGACACGTCGGATTCAAAATCCGATGCTGGCGACAGCGTGCCGGTTCAAGTCCGGCCTCCGGTACCATACCTATTGTTTCCCCATTCGCATCAAAAACCAATCAACCAAAGCGCCTTTCGGCGCTAGTGCCGGTTCAAGTACTCGCACCCTCCCTGGCGCTCGCCCTACGGGCCATTTCACTGCGTGAAATGTTTTGGATTGTTCCCGACAATCCTGCTCCGGCCTCCGGTACCAATACTGATTTATTTCCATCCCCATCAAAAAAATCATCGACCAGGCGCCTTCAACGCTAGTACCGGTTCAAGTACTCGCACCCTCCCTGACGTTTGCGAGGGTTTGGAGTTAATACCTTGAAACAGCACCCAGCGGGTCTATACTCACGCTTATCTTATTAATTCGGAAAGAGCTTTATTATGGCCGAGCTTCAGTTATTGGTAGATAGTGTTGTAGTCAATACCTTCCCATTAAATAACAACAAGATAACGATTGGACGTACAAAGAACAATGACATCGTCATCGATGAAGAAGCAGTCAGTAGTGAGCATGCGCGTATAATAATGACCCCGAATGAGCACATGGAAGGCGTGATCGATATATTTATTGAAGACCTCAACAGTACTAATGGTACTTTTGTCAACGAAGAACGCGTAAAACGCAAACAACTACATAACTCTGATTACATTCGTATTGCCTGGACCAAATTTAAACTTGTCTCTGATCAAGACACTGATATTGAAGAGACTTCTGTAATTGCCCATTAAATTTGTTACTGTCATTTAAATACCGGATTTACCCGGGTTAAACCGGCTTCAATATGTGCAGCCTTCCCTGCCTGCCGAACAGTTCCTCGAAAGGTTCGGGATAGCCTAATAAATATCCCTGGAACTTGCTGCAGCCTTGTGCTTTCAGAAATTCCAGTATTTCTTCTGTTTCAACACCTTCCGCAACAACATCGATCTGCATGTGTTTTGCCATGGCGATGATAGTTTCGACAATGATGGCGTCGTTTGGATCAGTGGCAATATCGAGCACGAAGGATTTATCGATTTTCAGCAGATCAACGGGGAGACGCTTGAGGTAGGACAGCGAGGAATACCCCGTACCAAAGTCATCGATAGCAAAAGTAACGCCCATCTCTGACAGTTCTTTCATTTTACTAATGGCTTCTTCAACATGATTCATTATGGTACTTTCAGTGATTTCAAACCTGACTTTTGCAGGATCGACGTCGGTTTCCTCGAATATACCGTTAACCCTGTTGACAAATTCGGGCTCCTCAAACTGGCGGGGACTGACATTAATACACACTTTCAATTCTCTGAATTCGGATAGCTGAACCATATCACTGCAGGCAGTCTTTATTGCCCATTCACCTACCTGAATTATAAGGCCGGTGCGTTCGGCAACTTCTATAAAATCAGCCGGCGAGATAACACCCTTCTCAGGATGCTCCCATCGCAGCAAGGCTTCTACCGCGAACATATTATTGTCCGCATCAAATAGAGGCTGGTAATACATATCAAGCGAACCATCTGACAGTGCCTGGCGCAAACCTTTTTCTATCTGACGTTGATAATTCACAGCTTTCTGCATTTCCGGCACAAACAGGCGAATCTTGTTGCGGCCGGCATCCTTGGCTTCGTACATAGCCACATCAGACTTCTGCAACAAGTCTTCCGGTGTTACTTTGCCAATCGGGAAAAGCACGATGCCGATGCTGGCCGTGATATGCAGCTTATGTTCGTCAACGTCGAACGGCTCATTGAACAATTCCATTATTTCATCAGCAAATATCTGTGCATTTTCAGTCGCCTCCGAAAATTCCTCGCCAATTTCGGAGAGCAGGATAATAAATTCATCACCACCCAGACGGGCGACGAGATCTTCATCCCGCAAGCGCCGCTGAATTCGCTGTGCGACCAGCACCAATAAATCATCGCCTACTGAATGTCCCAGTGAATCATTGGTATTTTTGAAATAATCAAGATCTAGAAACAACACTGCGCCCAGATAGTTATGCCGGGACGCGCGGGCGATTTCCTGTTTGAGCCTGTCAGACAACATACGGCGATTCGGAAGATCGGTTAATGGATCGTAATTTGCCTGGTACTGGATGATCAGCTTGGCTTTCTGTTGCTTCAACCGCCCCAGGAACATTTCCCGTAATGTTTCGTTCAAGCGCCTGGCATTACTCAACACCATGATTGTAAACAGCATGGCCATAACACCCATCTCGTAGCTTATGATTGACCCCACATACAGAAAACGGCCGATCAATGGCAGTATTAAAAACAAGACAAACACCACCAGTGAGCTCAACAGCGGCGACAGCGTCGATACAGCACCGGCACACATGCCGGCCAGGATAAATGCCAGGAACGCCTGATGGGCTATTTCACCGTGTGGGAACAGCCATATCGAAACGGCACCCCATACCGCACCCGAGGCCGCGCTGGACGCGAATATGATTTCCCTCCAGACGGGTGCGGCCTGCTGCTCCGGTGTCAGTGACTTGAATTTGAGATAAAACGCCAGTCTTGCAGAAGAAATGCTATTGGCGACGAGAAACCAGATCACAATGGTTTCCCGGTCGATATAGTTCCACATGACAATGCCCAGCACCAGGCTGTTGAGCAGGATTGCCATCACGGTTAATGGCAATGACGAATAAACCAGTCGAACCAGATCCGGCTCTATGTTGAGACTTTCTGCTGTCCTTTCCCGGTTATCCTGCAACATTATTATTCTGGCACCCCGGATGTGTGCTGGATATCTCACGCGCGACCTGAAATACTCGCGCGCCGTACAGTCTGTGGACTGGCTTTTTTCTCAGTTGGAAGATTGCAGCCGCAGACCGCAGGTACGGCGGGAAAAACTTCTGCGTACGCCTTGTTTATAGCAGCTGAAAGATGGAAATGGTGGTTATATTTTCAACAAAAACAGTCAGGTACGACCAATGGTCATAGAAATATGACCAATGGACCTGACCACTGGCACTAGGCTTGCAGCTGGATCATTGATACTGGCTGCGAAATTCCTTCGGTGACAGGCCAAACTGCTCCTGGAAGGCACGGGAGAAGTGGCTGCGGCTGGAAAACCCCACCTTGCCGGCGACACCATCCACCGATTGGCCACTGGTTTGAAGCAATTGAGCGCCACGTCGCAGCCTGACGTCACGTACGTATTCCATCGGCGTACGCCCGAAGCATTGTTCAAAATGCCGGATAAAAGTTGAGCGACTCATGTGGGCGACATCGGCCAGTGTTTCGAGCGTGTGCGGTCGTTCCGGATGCTCAAGGATGGTATCGATCACCCGTGCCATGCGCGGGTCATCCAGTGCTGATAACCACGGCAAGGTCCCTTCTTCCTCTTCGCTCAGGCGGCGTAACACCTGGATCAGGCACTGGTTCATCAAGGCGGTCATCATCGCGGCACTGGCCGCGCCCGCACGGCGGTATTCGTCGATCAGCATTTCGAAGATGCCGCGCATCTGGGACGAGTCACTGAAGTCCAGCACGATGGCTTCTTTCAGGTGGTCGAACAGCCCCACACCACCAGCATAACTGACCTGGATGCGGCCGCACGCAATGGTTAATGCCTCCTCATCAACCGGCCCGGCAACCAGCTCACACAGTGGGGCATTGGGGTCGCCCTGGCCGTCGACGCCGGTCTCGTTACTCACGCTACCGCATTGAATGGAATGGACCAGGCCGGGCGGCATCACAGCCAGAGAATTGGGCTTTAAAGAAAGCAGCTCACCCGAGCCAAGCAGAAGTTCTCCGTTCCCGGTAAGCGTGTAATGGAATGTGACCCAGTCACGGCATGGCAGCCGCAACCGCCAGCCATCCGCCAGCCTGCAGGCGGCAAACGGGTCAACTTTCAGGGCGAGGTTCTCAAACAACGTTTCCAGGAGCATGGTAATGATTATCATCTTCTTTTTCAGATAGATGCGCAAGCCCCTCCCTGGACTCTGTCTAAATGAATTGACACGCAAGGACACGACTTTGGAACCCTTTCGCACCCATTTAAAGGCATTCTAAAACTGTCATTTGAGCGCTCATGAGTGCACCAGACAGGAGGATTGGAGATGAACCCATTTACCGCACATCCACAGCATCAGGGAATCAGCTATACCGAGCACTGGAGTTTTGCCATGGGGATAGCCTGTCGCCTCTTGATCAGCGTCGCGGCATTCGCACTGCATGCGATGCTGCCGTTCATCCCGATCGCACCGCGCCATGACCTCGAAATGACGACAGCCTACCTGGTGGAGCGCAACCACTGGATCGAGACATCAAAAAACACCCGTGTTGACGAGCAATCAGATTTCGGGGCTGTCAAACCAGATGGGATCCGAGGAAATCTAGCAATCTCATAACGAGGGGGAGGAATGCCTATGCAGTAAAACTGAACTGATACAACCGTAGCTGTTTACTACTAATTGTGCGCTCCAACGGGATGCGCATTAAACAATGAGGACACAATCATGAACGTTAATAGCAATAATACTGCGTTACTTGTTACCGACCCGCAGAACGACTTTCTTAGCGAGCAAGGCGTTACCTGGGAACTGGTCGGTGACAGCGTTAAAGAGAACAGGACGATCGAAAATATCGAGCGCCTGTTCAAAACTGCGAAGGACAACGGTTATGACGTGTTTGTTTCGCCTCACTATTACTACCCAACCGACAAAGGCTGGATGTTCGGTGGAACGATCGAAAAGATCATGCACGAGATAAACATGTTCGGCCGCAAGAGTGCGCTCAGCCTGGAAGGTTTCCAGGGATCGGGGGCAGACTGGCTAGAACGTTACAAGCCCTATATCGAGGACGGCAAAACCATCATTGCCAGCCCGCATAAAGTTTACGGGCCCGAGAGTAACGATCTGGCCTTGCAGTTGCGCAAGCGCGGCATAGACAAGGTCATCCTGGCCGGTATGTCTGCTAACCTCTGCGTCGAAGCGCACCTGCGCGAACTGCTCGAACAAGGCTTCGAGGTCGCAGTAGTCAAGGATGCAACTGCGGGTGCACGTCATCCGGAACTGGGCGACGGTTACGAAGCCGCGATGGCTAACTTTGGCTATATCGCCAATGCAGTTTTGTCCACGGATGAGATTGTGGATTCCATGGAGCACCCCGTTTCAGAAGCAGCCTAGGAAAACTGGATCTTGCGTCGCGGTTTTAGTTAACCGCGGCGTAATTTTTTTCTAGGCATATTCCACAAAATAAATCGCAACACCCAGCGCTATCAATGCGACTTCAACAACACTGATCCACAACAGTATGTAGGTGATGCGACGTCCGGCGGGTTTCATCGGTTGCCAGACACGGCGCATGTACCAGCGCCATAAGCCAAAGCGTGACCATCGCTTCCACATGATAATGAACCGCTGCAGGTAATCGGCCCAGTTGACCAGGCTTTTATCCACTTCCTGAAGCCGGTTCTCGCGTTCGTCCTCGGTTAAACCGGCGTAGTCATCAATAATTGTCAATTTGGAACCTTGAGCGGCGGGCTCGAACTTCAGCTCGGTCTTCTTTTTAAGCCCGTTGTTATAGTGGATAGTGATGCCTTCATCCGTGTTTTCTACCCTTAGTTCAGTCTCCAGCTCGAAGGGTGTTTCCTGGCTAATGTTTTTTACTGACATGCGGTACCTGTCGTCTGCCAGGTTTTCCCAGCAGTCGAATTCAAGCATCGGATTGATGCGGAACAACCTTTCGATATCCTGGCTGAACGCTTTTAACTCGTCGACACTCAGGGGGGTATTAATCGATGCCCATGCGGCATCTTCGGTTGTTATCGGCGCAGACAGGTCGTTCACTGCGGATAGGGTACGATTAATAGTGGTACTGATAAGGCTTTCTTGAGCGGTTTGGTCGACATGCGTGAGCGCAGTCCCTTGACGCCTTTCGGCCGGGGCGAGCCCATCACCACAAGCTCGAACTCCTGCTTCTTGCAAATTTTCAGTAAACATTCATCAGGTTCGCCAAAAATTAATTCGTTACTGTACTCGACAGACTTGGCTTCAGCTTGTGAACTGATGCGTTCAACATGTTCGTCAACTTCCTTGCCTATTTCCGATTCCAGGTAACGACGAAAACGGTCACGGGTTGAACCGTTGTTAAGCCAGTCATCGCCGGTCATGCCCTGCCACAGTGTAGGAACAACCAGGAGATGGTGAAGCCTGGCGCCCTTCTCTTCACAAAGAGACAGGGCCACCTGTTCTGCCGCCATTGCACCTTCAGTACCATGGCTGGCTAATAGAATATGGTTTGTAGTCATCATACGATAGCAGAAAAAAATACCTGCCCGGTTAAACCGGGCAGGTATGTTGTGAATGGTTAGTGAATCAATATAAGAGATACGTGATAAAGGCAATCGCCAAGGCGAAAATCAATGCCATGAGATCTTCTTTACGGTCACTTCCGAAGATGGATAGTGCTGAACCACGATCAAATTTATCTTCCATTGTTATACCCTCTATTTAAATAGTTTCACTGATCAGCATCAGGACGACAACCAAGGACAATACTGCCTTGGTTGCACCGACAATACCGCCGATCACGGCCGGTTGTCCGCCTGCCTGCTTCATGGATCTGACTGTAATTTGCATACCCAAGCCTACAAGACCAAAGGCGAATAGCCAGGTAATCCATTTACGGAACATCTTGATCTTCTTAGCGGTGTGCCGTACAGCCTTATGCGCTTTCTTCAGGATCTTGCCTGAATCCTTGCCCATGATCCTGGAGTTGGCAAGACCACGCAGGGTGGCATCATCTTCCATGCTGGCAACCTTGCGACCTTCAATCAGCCTGTTCAGAGCTTCCCGGCGATCGTCACGCTCAATCTTGCCTGCATTGGCCTGAAGTGTGGCAATTTGCTTATCTGTCAGCAACTTCTTCTCGGGTATATCGTTATCGAAGTACTTGCCCTTGTAGTGGTTAGCCGGAGCAAACATACCGGTGGTTGACAGAGCAAACATCAGGATGAAGCCGAGAACGAATAGCGGGAATTTTTCAAAAATCACTGTACCCACATTTACCTCATGGACAGCTTCTTCTTCACGCTTCACGTACCAGACAGCCAACCACAATACGATGATGGGCAGTACCAGAACGCGGGTGATGTTGAATATTTCCGCAACCTTCAGGGTTTCGATGCCATCTGGCTGATAAGCCAGCGCAGCACCGGCGACCTGTGCCGAGTTCAGGATACCGGTTCCAGCCCAGGCACCGAATTGAACGTGGGACATACCCAACACGTTACCGACGATGGGGAATACGAACATGCAGCCAACACCCCAGAGCAGGATGGTACCGATGGTGTAAGCGATTTCAACTGACTTGGCCTGTACGACCGGGGCCGAAGCAACGGTGGCGGATACACCACACACTCCCATGCCCGCCGATAGCACGCCACCCATCGAGTTGGGTATCTTACGCCGCGACCCGAGCCACAGCACCATACCGACGGAACCGAGTACGAAGAAACCGATCATGACGATGGAAAGCCCACCCAAGTTTCTCAGTTCGGCAGCACTGTAGAGTGTACCCAGCAGAATCACACCAGTTTTCAGGCCGAGTCGTGACAGCCGCACACCATTTTCCGCCCAATGGGGTACCTTGAAAACATTGACGATAACGATACCGGTAAGAATCCCGAGCACCACGTAGTTAAGGCCAAGTAACTTATGTATGTATTTTCCTGTTTCGCCGACCTTGCCCATGGACATACTGACCACCGCACTTTCAGGTGCGATAA
>JAASSE010000202.1 GCA_021768055.1 Gammaproteobacteria bacterium
CCCGACTTTCGGATTGCCGAATACCAACAGCTCAGTTGGTCTTAATTCGAGCCCGACCCTGGCGGCGCCTTCAGAATGAGAAACGCGCTTGAATACGGTCATGCCCTTGTTTCTCAGTGCTGATTCCAGTTTATCAACTGTCGTGCTTACATCGTGCATGCTTTTTATGCGGATAACACCATCGGATTGTTCAGCTATCGCCTGTGAATTCAACAGGTAAAACAGGAGAAAGCCGACTGTGGACAACTGTTGTTTATTATTCATGGCAGTGAACTCAACATATACAGTTATATAAAATCGGGGCCCTTGCGGGCCCCGTGGAGTAAACCTTGGCGAACCAAGGCAGGAGACGCTCTTTGTTATTGTTAGAAAATATGGGTGACCTGAATTGCAAATCGATCTTTTACACCTATTTGTTGGGCCGATGGTCCAGGGGATTCGGACTCATAGTCACGGGCGGAATACTCAGCATTTATACGTGTCTTCTTGTTGAAGTGGTACTGCGTGCCAACTGTAATGGTATCGAAATCTGATTCATGTATACCCTGGTTTGGGCCAGAAGTTGGGTGGAATTCATCACGCGTATACGTATCGTACCTGAGATCAATTTCCCACTTGGTGTTGGGTATATACCAACCGCCTTCGACGTAGAAGCCCTCGGCTTCGCCGTTATTAAACATGTGCTCTGGCCTGTGTTGACCCTGGAAAATCATGCCATCGCCTTGCATGTACTCAGCGCTGGCACGGAAAGGTCTTTTCAGGTATTTAACACCAACACCGGTACGGGTGCGGTCCTGTTCCTGGGTTCGGTCGTAGGCATTTGTGCGCGTACCATCCTGGTTCCAGGCAAACAGTTTCAGGCCTTCGCGTCTGCCGCCCTTGCCGCCGAACACTTTTTCCGACGACCAGTACAGGTACAGGTCCTTGTTGTCATCATTATCGCCATAATTCAGGCCGTTGCCGTTACCAACCATGATGGCATAGCTGTGTTCCCAGTCATTAACCTTGAAGGTATCGAATACCTGGATACCGACATCACGAAATGCGCCAACTGATTTTTCAAATGCATTCATATCAGCGTTAGGTGTTGGGGCAGGGGGCAAATGGTTAAGATCTGTGCTCCTGGGGAATCGTTCCAGCAACAGCTGGTTCGTCACTGTGGTAAAGTTGATGTAATCGAATACATGAATCGCTTGCAGACCTTCTTCTGCACCCGGATACTTGAACAAACCCATGCGTACGCGAGCGCCATCTATATGGTTCAGAGTGATGCTGGCATCGGTCATGTGCTTACCATCGTCACCATTGGTGATACCGTTATTGCCTAGTTCCGCGAGGATGAAATAATTTACCTTTGAATCCAGCGGAAAACCGGTGCCGCGCACACCGATGCGCGCCCGGTTGACGTTGAAACCGCTCTGATCATCCAGATTAGGGCCGATCAATTTCGGTGGGATATATCCGCCACCCGCATTGGGATCGCTGCTGTCATTCTGGTACTGTGCCTGGATAAAACCCCATACCTTGGCACGTGCCGCTTCGCCTGCAGGTTCTGTGCCCTGAAGCATCAACCAGTTTGCTGCATGTGCTGATGGAAGCAGCAGGCAGCCTGTTAGTCCAGCTGCCAGTAGTAATTTGTTGCGTTTTATAGAAGTCACTCTACATCCTCCGATTCAAAACTGTTTTTTTAGATTTATTCAAGATTCTGCTGTTAATCAGGGCTTGATAAGCACGTAGCCCTGACTAACAAGGTCGATGATACGAACAGCGCCACCTGGAACGATGTTGGCTTTTTTGTTCATTACTGGTTTTCCACCCAGTTTCTTGCTTACTTTCTTAATGGTGTTACCACAGGCAGTAAAACGCACGCCACCATTATCAACCAGACCACTGATGCGTCCCTTGTTGTGATTTTCATCGAACATCAGTCTCAGGCCGGGACCGAATGCAACAATCTCAACGTCGACCTTGTCAGGGCCATAGCCCTTTATCAGGTTGCTTGCGACATTCAGTACAAGTGTTTGTTTGAATGGATCAGAGTCACTGATTTGAAGCACAACTTTTTTTTCAGCAAAAGGCTTGTCTGCTGCATAGATATTCGATGTCAGCGTAACAAACAGTAGCAACATGATTGTTTTGGTGATCTTGATCATTTAATTCTCCAGCAATGAATTATAAGAAATAGATTCAGTATTAATTTGTAATTAAATTATTTGTATTCAGTCAGGCATCAATTAACAATTACAGACGATGGCAGGGCAAGATTATTCATAAATATTTTTAATTATTTTCTACCGGCTCCAGTTTATGACGTGCTTCATAGCGGTCGATATAATCATCTAGAATCTTTCCAGTTATGCCACCGACCTGCTTGGCAACGAGTTTCCCTTCAGGGGTGTATACAAATGTCGTCGGCAGCCCCTCGAGTATGCCGGCACCGATTTTTTCAGATATTGATGAGTCGCTGAGCAGGATAGGGTAATCAACAAAATGATCTTCGATGAAAGCTCTTACCTTGTCTTTATTCGCATAACCGTAGCTTGGAAAATCGATGGCGACGCCAACAACGATCGCCCTGTCTGACTTGTTGCGTTCGTGAAAAAGCACGAGTTCGGGCATTTCCTCTTCACAGGGAGGGCAGCCCGGGCCCCAGATATTGAGCACGGTCCACTTCCCATGCCCGATATACTGGTTCAGATTCTGCCTGGTGCCATCGAGCGCTTCGAGCTCGACGTCGGGAGCTGCCTTGGCCACGGCAGTCAATATCACGGTCAATACCAGAACGATTGCCGCAAATAGCAATATTTCCTTTATTTTCATCCACATAGTCTATTAGTCCCACTTCCAGCGGTAATGCTGGTACTATGGTCTGACGTGCCGGGCTGGTGGTTTATTCACAGGGGGCCCAGGGTCATTTTATCGGGAATAATTATCGTTTCCGTACGTCTGTAATTCTGGAGGCTGGAGATAAATGAACAAAATAAAAAACCTGTTCGCAGCGCCCAAGCTGAAACAGGAATTCGCCCAACGCAGGGCAAAACTGTACCGGGTCGCTTATTCATGGTGTCACAACACCACGCTCGCTGATGACCTGGTCCAGGAAACCATGCTGAAGGCGTTACAAAATGCAGAAAAATTACGCAATCACGCGACACTGGACACATGGCTGTATCGCATACTGCTGAATAACTGGCACGATTATCTGAGAGTGCAGGGCAGGGGCGTCGAATTGTTTGATGTTAGCGATGAAAAGCAGCTGACACATAGTGAAAATTACCAGGAGTCGCAGATTGTAAACCGCGTGAGGGAATCAATTGAAAAGCTGCCAATGTCATTGAGAGAGGTCGTTACATTGGCTGATTTTGCAGGATTCAGTTACGCGGAAATTGCAGAAATACTCGATATACCTATAGGCACTGTCATGAGCCGGCTATACCGGGCAAGACAGAATTTAAAGGACCAACTACTTGATCTGGCTGGAGATGGACATAGTTTGCCTGTCAGATTAATGAGGGTGAAATAATGATGGATAAAGTATACGACGACGACAAACTGAATCTCTTCATTGATGAACAGCTCGATACTAACGAGATGGATGAGATTCATAAAGAAATTCTCGAAGATAATGACTTGCGCGCACGCGTATGCCAGTTAAAAGCTGTAAGAGAACTGGTCGGTTATGCC
>JAASSE010000203.1 GCA_021768055.1 Gammaproteobacteria bacterium
GCCAGATAAAGTCTGTCCTGTTCAGGCGTTTTGGGAAATTAATCACAAGAATCCGCATTTTGCTGAAGTCAACAAGCCGCGCTGGAATATCGCGGCCGGCATCTACTATGATCGGCTGCTTTATAGAAAATTTCCAAAAACGCCTGAACAGGACAGACTTTATCTGGCGCTGGCAAGCTACAACGCCGGCTACGGCAGAACCCTGAACGCATCGAGGAAATTGAAAAAGGAAGGTCCCTTATGGGAAGAAGTAAAACCCTATCTTCCCAGGGAAACGCGTGCTTATGTCGTCCGCATAAAAAAACTGATGGGGACTATCGGCTAATTTGTGCTGGCAATCGCGTGGGGATGTACCAGTGTTTTATAGACCCAGGCAACTTCACCGCTGTCAAGCAGCCCGACCTGCATCCATTTACCTTTTGAAGACAACTCAACCACGGTTGATCCCTGTTCAAGCACGGTGACAATCTTATCTTCCAGTGTCGGCCCCTGCCGTATATTGGCTCGATCGACTTTTACATCGAACAGCGGACCTAACAGGTAGCCATAGGTTTTCACGATGTCGCGCTGGCGTTCACGAATCGCCTTGTCATTCCTCGTCAGCATCGAGCGTATGATCATGTTGGCATCCTCGTGACCGTCTTCCACCGCCATCAGGTAGTAATCCACGGCTTTATCCATATCTTTACGCACCTGGCCCTCGCCGAGACTGTACAGCATCGCGATTGAAAAGGTCGCGTCGGTGTAACCCTGATCCGATGCACGTTGCCACCATTCCAGCGCCAGGCTGTCATTCATTGCAAGACCGTAGCCGTTGAGGTACATCCAGCCGATATTGTACTGCGCTTCCGCATCACCCGATTCGGCATAGGGCTTGAGCACACAATAGGCCTCCGCAAAGTTACCTGCACGCATGGCATGAATCGCGTCCGATACATCACTGGCCCGTGCCTGTACACAAAAGGCCAACAATGCCAGCAAGGCAACACTTCGAATTGTCCTGGTCATTTACTGGTTTTAAGCCGTATTAATCTGATTGCAAGAATAATAAGGGGTAGACTGTGCATGAACAAATCGAAGATATCAATCGGACGAGTCAAGGTACCCTGGGACAGCATGCGCAGCTTTTCCAACAGGTGTGGCTCCGGCACGATTGGCATCAGTGCAACAAATACGGCCACCACGACCAGTGCCTTGATTGGTAATTTATCGATCCACTTGAACATAGCTTGACCTGTCAACCCGGTTACATTGTATTGTCCGCTTTTCTACTGTGCAAAATAGCGCTGTAAAAATTCACCAAAATCGATGTTATCCTCCGCCTCCATCCTTGCCTGAACTTCGATGGACTGTTTCGCTGCTTTTTCAAACCTTTGCCTGACAGACTCGCTCAGTTTTGAGTTGTTGAAATCCTCGTGGTGTTTTACTGACATGCGCTGGGCAAAATCGAAAAAACCTTCATTATTATCTCTCATCGCCTGCAAAATGCGTGCTGACGGGGTCTTTTCCTGGTCGTTGACTGATTCCATCTGCACCTTGAGTGATGCTGTATAACGCCGGCTGTGATTCGCGCCATCGAGCATTTCAGCGACCGCCTGCATTGCCTGTATCAACTCGGTGGCCCATTCCCTGAGGCCGATCATCGAATCCTGCCGGCTCAATTCAACTCCCTGCTGGCGCCCGCTGTGCGCAACCTGCAGCAGGTTCATATCAATTTCATCAATTTCGGATTCGACCAGTAGCGGACTCTCCTGTAACAAGCAGAACAAAACAAATGTTTCAAGAAAGTACAACTGGTCATCATTCATTCCCAGTGGATCAAATACATTTACATCAAGTGAGCGTATCTCTATATACTGAACCCCACGCTGTTTCAGCGCGTTAACCGGCATCTCATAATTGATTAATGTCTGCTTCGGGCGTACCGTGCTGTAATACTCGTTTTCAATTTGAAGAATATTTGCATTCAGCTGTCGGTATTCGCCGTCTACTTCAACACCGATAGCCTCATATTCATCAAACGGGGTTTCAATCGCGCAGCGTAAACTGTCGATATACTGATCCAGGCTGTTGTAGTTGGCCTTGATGCCAGCCATGCTCTCCCTGTTGTTGGTATAGCCGATATCACCCATGCGCAACGACGTGGCATAGGGTTCATAAGCGGTATACTCGTTGAATTCCGATAACATGGACGGTTTGCCGTTCAGGAAAGATTTACACACCGCGGGTGAGGCGCCAAACAGGTACGGAATCAGCCAGCCGTAGCGCATCAGGTTACGGATCATGTCCATATAGCTTTCCGCAATGAAACTCTGTCGATCACGTTCATCCTGTTCCAGTTGTTGATACAGCGACCAGAAGTTGTCGGAAAAGGAATAGTTGAAATGCATGCCGGCAATGACCTGCATCATGCGGCCATAGCGGTAGCCCAGACCGCGTCGGTACACGGTTTTCATCAGGCCCGCGTTGGAACTGCCATAGTGGGCGATCGGGATACTGTCACTGCTGTGGACCACGCACGGCATGCTCGTTGCCCACAGGATTTCTTCCCCCAACCTGGAGTACACGAAATGCTGAAGATCATGCAGGAAGGCCTGAGCCTGCTCCACCGATTCACAGGGCGGCGTGATCATCTCGATCAGGGCTTCCGAGAAATCGGTGGTGATATACGGGTTGGTCAGTGCCGAACCGAGTGCTGTGGGGTGCGAAGTCTGTGATATCGCCCCATCAGGCGCAACGCGAAGGCCCTCTTTCTCGAGGCCGATGAGGGATTCTGATAGCGTGGTAGCCTGTCCCGAGTCCCGAATAGCAGCCAATCGTTGTTCGAGTTTCTGATACGACACAGTTGATCCTGTTGATACTGAACACTGGCTACCCGCAATCTGACTCGGAGCTTGCCTGGTGAGCTTGTTTTTATATTAACGTCTGATTATACACGTTATGCCAACTCATTGATTCTAGCCCTGCGTGGTATTCAACAGCTGGCGGCCGTAGGCCTGCTCGAGCTCCTCGACCTGGCGGTTTTTTGCCTGCGCCATGTGTGATGAATCGAGGCGAATCTTGGGCTTCGCCTGCGACCCGTTCTGCGGCACCAGGGCGTATACAAAACGGCAACCCAGAGCTTCAGCTGCTTTTTGCATCATTTTCAGGGTCACCGCACCCCGTTGTTCATCCTTTTCCAGCACCGAGATGCGTGCCGGGCTGACCTTCATTTTCTCGGCCAGTTGCTTGCCCTGCATGTTCTGCTGCAGTCGGATTGTTCTTATCCAGCCGCTGTGTTGTTGCCTCATCACCAACCTCCCGTAATTAATATATTTATTAATTTAATATATATATTAATTTTTATCACAAAACAACAGAAAATCCAGCTGGATGTTTATAGTTAAGGGGTGATCTAACCGATGGTGTGCACCATTTCGGCCAGGGAATGTGCCGGGACCTCTTCTTCCAGGATGTGTCTACCGAGCTGCTTGCTGATCTGCTTCGCGGAGAACAGGCCACAGATCATGCCGTTATCGACCACCAGCATGTATTCCAGCTCCAGCTGGTTCAGCGTAGTAACGACATGCCCGACCAGCGCATTCTTGAGGTGGCTCAATTCCAGTACCTGGATCCGCGTCTGCGGCACCATCACCATGCGCACGGTGATTTCATCGTGTTCGACCTGATAA
>JAASSE010000204.1 GCA_021768055.1 Gammaproteobacteria bacterium
GAACCTGGTCAATTAACTGGTTGTACTGTTTAATGGCTGGCAGGTTTTGTCTGCTGATGCCGATAACAAGTGCATCGAACTTCCCATTTTCTGTAAGCAGCCTGTCTGCCAGGGCGTCTTTAAGGCTCATTTCATTGGTGACGCAACCCCAGCGTTCGAACATTGCTTTCAATGCGTTTCTGCACAGGCTATGTTCTTCAATTACTGCTATACGTCTGCCCGAAAGATCGCTTGCCTCGGTTGATTCAGTTTGTATCGCTGGAGCAGGTATACAAAACCAGAATGTCGATCCTACGCCTTTAGTGCTGTCAAAACCAATATCACCTTTCATCAGTAAAACAAGTTTCCTCGAGATTACAAGGCCAAGACCGGTGCCGCCAAATTTGCGGGTGATCGATGTATCGGCCTGGGTAAAAGCAGTGAAGAGCTGTTGTTTGTTGTTCTGATCCATACCTACCCCAGTATCGGAAACTGAAAACCTGATACTGTGCTCTTGTTTTTCTGGATCTGGTTCAACCCGTAATTCCACATGACCTTTAAGGGTGAATTTAACGGCATTGCCTATCAGGTTGAGCAGTATCTGCCTGAGTCTTATCGGATCTGCTTCTATAGCATCAGGTATCTTGTTATCGACATGATAAAACAGCTCGATATTCTTTTCGTAAGCAGTGGGTGCGAGCAGGTCAATCACATCTTCAATTATATTGATGACATTGCACGAGGTCGGTGTAATTTCCATTTTCCCTGACTCGATTTTAGACAAGTCAAGTATGTCGTCGATAATCGTGAGCAGATTAAAAGCAGACCGTTGGATGGTTAATGCATAGTCCGTCTGCTGTGCATCAAGATTTGTGTTCGAAAGCAGTTCCGTAAAGCCCAGTATACCGCTGAGTGGAGTGCGTATCTCATGGCTCATATTAGCAAGAAATTCAGATTTTGATTTGCTCGCTTGCATTGCATTAGAACGTGTAATATCCAGTTCTGCATTGCGGATTTCAAGTTCTTCCAGTGTTTGTTGCAGTTCCTGTGTGAATTCATTTATGCGTGCTTCCATGTCTGTTTGAGAGGCGTTTAGTTCACTGGCCATTGAATTAACGCAGGATTCAAGTATCGCGAGCTCTTCAGGCGCGTCCTGGTTAATGTGTATGTTGTATTCGCCCGATGCTATTTTTCTCACGGTCTGTGTGAGTGATTGAATCGGGTGTGCAATGCGTCGGCTGGTATGTATCGCGATCAGTGCGCTTAACACAAGAATGGCAATAGTGATAAGGCTTCCTTGTAACAAGCTACTGATTTTAAGCTCCGTACTGTATTGTGTCGTCAGCTCAAGGTTAACAAAACCAATGAGATTCATTGAATAATTGCTGCTAGTGCCTGCCTGATCGGGTTGATCACTAAAGTCATCAATCTGCAGACTTTCAGTAATGATCGGGCTTATAAAATACAGCGACTGCTCCTCTGAAAGGAGGTTGTACAGGAAGTCAGGATATTTTCTTGGGTCCGGATTGCCTGTTAGTGATATTAGTTCTACATCCTTCTCGTTAGATATCGTAATCCTGATAACATCTTTGTCATTTGATAAGGTATTGGATAATACGCGCTTGATCGATTCTTCATTTCCTGAAAATACGCCGTACTCTGTTGCAGGCGCAATCTGTCCAGCCAGTGTTTGGCCATGTATATTTAGCGATTTGGAAATGTAGCTCAGTTGCGAGGTAGTGAAGTAAACGGACAAAACCAGCGCAATAAACAGCGCTGGCAGTAATGCCAGGAAAATAATTTGCTCTCTTATGCTCCAGTCACGCATCACTCGTCTTCTTTACGCTCGATGTATTGTTCGATAACCAAATCGTCGGGCAATTTAAGACCAAGCGATTTAGCTACCTTGTTGTTAGTTGTTACAGAAAAATCTTCAGGATAATTCGTATTGTGACGGAACTGCCAGTTATTTTGGAAAAATGCATTTACAACGTTTGTTGCAGTATCACTGATAGATTCAGCAGAACTGTATACTGCTGCGATTGCACCTGATTGAACAAAACTGCGTGAATAACCTATGACGGGTATTCTTTTTCGGTAAGCTGACAGCAGGATGGTTTTAACTGACTTGCTGTTGTAAATAGCCTGATCAGGTATTGCTAGTAAAACATCATTTTCATTCATGGCGTCATCCAGTGTTTTCAGCAAGTCACTTTCATCAGTTATTGCATATATACGCAGGTTGATGTCGTGCTTGATCGCGCATCGTGTCAGCTCGGCAGTTATTTCAGCTGATTTGGCACTTGCCAGCACCGCCAATGATGTCCAGTCCTGAGCTAATGCTTTGATCAGATGTATTTGCCTGCAGGCAGGCTGGGTAATCATCAAGTTAGCCTGTGCCGAGGTATTGTTTATACCGGGGATACTGTTTGTTAGAAGACGAAGAGCATTTTCATTTTTATTTTGCTCAAGATGGCTTTTGATTGCAGTTTCACCGATAGTAATGAACAGAGTTTGCTTGGTATGCATGTTCTTGTTGATTTCTTCCGGTAATAACAGGTCTACACTGGCGTGCTCCGAGGAAAGTGATTGTTTCAGGTTTGTAGCGATTTTTTGCTGAAAGCTGTTTTCGGAAGCGATGATGACAATATGAAAATGCTCTGCACGCACCACGCCGGACAGGCACAGTGCTGCAAACATGACTGCGGCATGAATTGCGCGCAATATGCTGTTGATGTGTTTGTGTTGCCTCATCCTATCCATAATCCTTGAGATCTCTCCAGACGTAGTGAAATATATTCATCCGTCTACCGTATTTTCAGCTTGAATTCGATAAATGCAAGCAGGTTCTGTATAACAACAGGCGCTGGTGAGTTTTGTACCGCATCATAGTCACTGTAGTCATCGAGAAGGTTCTTTAATACGATCGAGACACTGCCGGTTTCACCACCGATTCTGAAATTTCGGGCAAGACGAAGATCCAGTATTTCATATCCATCGGTGTTGCGGACGCCAGGGTGTGGTTGGTTATTGATATCCGTTTGGTTGTTGGCATCCATCCATGCCATGTCGCTAACATAGTAAAATCCTGCACTCGCGCTGTATTTCTCATTAAAGTCATGCATGGCCAGTATGGATAAGCTGTAGTCTGGCGCGGATTCTTCATATTCCCGTGACTTACCAATAAAAACCGGATCGTCACTGCTAATATCGAGAATTGCACCACTTGCGACAATGCGTGATGAACGGGCTATCTGGTAATCCAACTCTGCTTCTATACCGCGTACAGTTGTGGCGTGCATATTGTCAAAAATAAATGCTTCACCATCTACATTGTCGAGGCCTGTCGGGTCTGGATCGGAGGGCGCATCAATCAGTTCTTTCAAACTGTCCTGGAAAATGCGGGTATTTACCAGAAGGTTATTGTTAAGAAATTTCCCGTAGTAGCCAATTTCGTAACTGGTAATTTTTTCTGTTTCCAGGTTGTTGGCGGGAAAATAAACAACATCTGTTAATGTGCCAAATGGAGCGCCGCCACTAGTCACATCCTGTGAATGTGTGACATTACCGTTTTGTTCGAACATAAACGGTGTTCGAATGGCTCTTGAGACGCCAATGCGTATGGTGTGATTATCATTAAGCTTGTGAATAAGTGCGATTCGGGGTGATACGTCTACATCGGC
>JAASSE010000205.1 GCA_021768055.1 Gammaproteobacteria bacterium
GCAAGCGCTTTCTGCTCGGATCTACATTCGCCGGATTCTGGTGGGGTATGCTGGCCTGGCTGGGCTACACATCTTCAAATGAATTCCAGACGCTTATCGTTGTTTGCATAGTAGGTGTTGCGGGCGGTTCACTGGCCACACTGTCTTACCGCTGGGAAACAATTACGTTATTCCTGCTGCCAGCTCTTATTACGCTTGAAATATCACTACTTGTTGAAACCACATCCTATTCGTATATTGTCGCCACGCTGTTAGCTGTCTTTATCCTGTATTCATTATCAACATCGTGGCGTGTTTACAAGAATTCAAACCAGAATATAAGGTTGCGTATTCTGGCAGCTATCAACGAAGAAGCGCTAAAGGCAGCAAAAGAAGACGCTGAACAGGCCAATGAAGCCAAGTCAACGTTTCTTTCAAATATGTCGCATGAATTACGGACGCCGCTTAATGCCATCCTGGGATTTACCCAGTTGCTGAAACACGACCTGTCGCTTTCATTAAAGCAGCAGGAAAACATCAGGGAAATAGACTCGGCAGGACAGCACCTGCTGGAACTGGTAAACCAGATACTGGATCTGGCACGTATTGAAGAAGGCAACCTGCAAATATCAATTGAAACTATCAGGTTGGAAAACGTATTGAATGAGTGCAAGTCCCTGATAAGGCCGCTCGCAGATGAACAACAGATCCACATTGATTTCATCAATGATCCGGCATGTTACGTGATGGCCGACCACACACGCTTGAAACAGGTCATACTCAACCTGCTGTCAAATGCAATCAAGTACAATCGTGCAAATGGTTCCGTAACGGTAAGATGTCTGCTCCCCTCTGACAATCGTGTCCGCATCGAAGTAGAAGACACGGGCTACGGTATTCCAACGAACATGGTGGCTAATTTGTTCCATCCATTCGACAGGCTTGGAGCAGACTCAAGAGTGGAAGGTACGGGTATTGGCCTGTCGATATCAAAAAAACTCACCGAGTTGATGAATGGCACCTTGAGCGTACAGAGTGAACCGGGTCATGGCAGCACTTTCTGGATCGAACTGAATGGCTCTCCTGGAAGCGTAAATTCCGAAACTTCTGAATCGCTGGGTGCAAGCAGCGATATTACAGTGCCACGAGATGCTGCAGCCGGCCTGCAAAAAATCCTCATCGTTGAAGATAACCCGTCCAATCTGAAACTGATATCGAACCAGCTATCATCCCTGGGCTACAGGGCGGATCTGGCCAGCAATGGCAAGGAAGCACTGAACATGCACAACGAGTACGACTACGCCCTGATCCTCACCGATTGCAACATGCCGATCATGGATGGCTATGAACTTGCAAGGGAGATCAGAAAGAGCAATGCCGACATTCCGATTGTGGCACTTACAGCCGACGCATTTCCGGAAAGTGAGAAACAGTGCAACGAAGCAGGAATGAATGCACGGATTATCAAGCCTGTAGGACTGCAAAAACTCAAAGACTCGTTGGAGAAATGGTTATAAACTCTTGCCACAGGTATAACATCCAGAATTCCAAATGAGCAAACCTAACGAGAAAGAACTGGAACAAGCCATTGAAATGGCGATCCAGATGCGTGAGAAAAATATTGATCCGTTCAATGTAGCCAAATGCCTGTTAAGTCATAACTTTCGTATGAAGCACCTGGAAGAGGTCCTGCACACCGCTGACCGCTACATCAACATGGGCATGTCTGACCAGGAGCGCACAAACCTGATCAGGGCAATCGCAAAAGCCAAGGACGTCGAGTCATACACGGCGCAACAGCAGATCGAGCAGTTCGGGCTCGAATGACAGCAGAAAACTAGTCTGTGAACTCAATTACCCTTGCCGAGCCGTTGCGGCGCTTGTCTGAAGCTGCATCAATACGGTTATTGCGCTTGTCATACACGAGCACCTGCATATTACCGTACGTATCATCGAGCTCCTCGAGCTCATGACCGCGTTCAAACAGGATCTGCATATCATCATCATTCAACACGCCTGGTTCATACACTATTTTGTCGGGTAAATACTGATGGTGATAACGGCCAAGGTCCACCATGCTGGTGGCGCTGCCTCCCTGGTAAAATTCCATCGCTGCCAGCATTACCATGGTAATAATGCGGCTGCCGCCGGGTGTCCCTAACACGGCATAACGGTCTTTGGTTTCCACGAAGGTTGGTGACATGCTCGACAACATACGCTTGCCTGGCTCGATTGCATTGGCATGATTGCCGATCAAACCGTATATGTTCGGTACACCCGGTTTTGCGGAAAAATCATCCATTTCATCGTTGAGCAATACCCCGGTGCCTTCCGCAACAAAGCAGGAGCCGAACGGGAAATTAATCGACAGAGTTGCCGCGACGCGATTACCGTCTTTATCGATAATCGAAAAATGCGTGGTGTCGGTCGCCTTGTTCACAGCTGCGGCGACCGCTTTTAATTGTTCACTCGGCGTCGCTTGATCCGGGCTGATATCAGAAGCCACAGCATTTGCGTGTTGTATTGAAACAAGCCTGTCTACCGGTACATTGACAAAATCCGTATCCCCTAGATACTCCGCTCGGTCCCGATAGGTCCTGCGCATGGCTTCGGCCATCAGGTGCTTGCGGTCGGCAGAAGTCCGCTTTTCATAATCCAGACCCGATAATATGTTCAGCATTTCCATGATCGCGACACCACCCGAAGAAGGTGGCGCAGCCGATACGACCTGCATACCCTTGTAAGAACCTCTTATTGGCTCGCGCTCAACCACCCGGTAACTGGACAAATCCAGCTTGCTCCAGATACCACCGTGTTGTCTGACCGAGCTGACCAGCCTGGTTGCGATCTCGCCCTGATAAAAACCGTCAGCGCCGCGTGCCGCAATCGCCGACAGCGTATTAGCGAGATCTGTTTGTACGATCAGGGTACCCGGTTTGGGAGCCTTGCCATCGTTGAGGAATATTTCTGCAGCATCAGGAGTAGCGTTGAGGTGTTTTTCCCTAATTGACGCCATGCGTTGATAATGTGCATTGGTCTTAAAACCTTCGCGCGCATGCTTTATCGCGGCATCAAGTGATCTTGATAACGGCAGTCTGCCATAGTGTGTTGCAATATGATCAATCGCCGCCGGTACGCCGGGTATGCCCGCCGATAACGGGCCATTGATGGAAGCGCCGGGTATTACTTCACCGTTTTTATCCAGATACATGTTACGTGTTGCCGCCAGCGGCGCTACTTCACGCCCATCGATCATGACATCACGATTTTTGTTTTTTATGTGCAGCAACCAGAAGCCGCCGCCGCCGATACCGCTACTGTATGGCTCTACCACAGCCAATGTCGCAGTCACTGCGACAGCAGCATCAAATGCATTGCCACCCTGTTGAAGAATTTCAAGTCCCGCATCGGTTGCCAGAGGATGCGCACTCGCAACCGCCGCCTGTTGCGCGGCAACCAGACTGGAAAACAAGAGGGTAAGTAGAAGTATCGCGAAAGGATACGGGTTAATGAACTTGCTTGATGTGTTCATTAAACGTGGACCTGATTTCTTCAGGCTTCACCAACCAGGCGTTTGTATTTCGCCATTAACTCTTCTTGCGTCTCAACATGATTGGGGTCTTGGGGAATACAGTCAACCGGGCAAACTTCTACGCATTGTGAAGTTTCATAGTGA
>JAASSE010000028.1 GCA_021768055.1 Gammaproteobacteria bacterium
CACATCATCGGACTTCACAGTCAGCATTTCCTGCAAGGTATAGGAAGCACCGTAGGCTTCAAGCGCCCATACTTCCATCTCACCGAAACGCTGGCCACCGAATTGTGCCTTACCACCCAGTGGCTGCTGGGTAACAAGACTGTACGGGCCGGTCGAACGTGCGTGCATCTTGTCGTCGATCAGGTGATTCAGTTTCAGCATGTACTTGTAACCGATGGTAACCGGGCGCTCGAACGCTTCACCGGTGCGGCCGTCGTACAAGGTGGTCTGGCCACTGACCGGCAGGTTGGCGAGCTCGAGCATGCGATGGATTTCCGCTTCCTCGGCACCGTCGAATACCGGCGTCGCCATGGGCACGCCCTCACGCAGGTTGTTTGCCAGCGTCATAATGCCTTCCTCATCAAACGACCTGAGATCGACTTTCTTTTCATTGTGGTTGTAAATCTGATCCAGGAACTTGCGAACCTCGGTCAGCTTGGCCTGTTGGTCCAGCATCTTGCCAATTTCCTTGCCCAGGCCTTTCGCCGCCCAGCCAAGGTGCGTTTCCAGGATCTGGCCGACGTTCATGCGTGAAGGCACGCCGAGCGGATTCAGCACGATATCAACCGGGGTGCCGTCTTCGGTATACGGCATGTCTTCAACCGGGACGATCATGGAGACAACACCCTTGTTGCCATGACGTCCGGCCATCTTGTCACCCGGCTGCATGCGACGCTTGACCGCCATGTACACCTTGACCATCTTGAGAACGCCCGGTGCGAGGTCATCACCCGCCGTTAATTTACCTTTCTTCTCTTCGAACAGTTCATCCAAACGTTTGCGCTGTTCTTTCAGTTGCTTGACCAGCATTTCCATCTGGCCGTTGGCCTGTTCATTTTTCAGGCGTACTTCCGACCATTTCTTGCGGTCAAGTTCTTCAAGATAAGACTTGGTGATCTTTGAACCTGCTTTCAGACTCTTGGGTCCGCCAGCAGCCTGCTTGCCGACCATCAGGTTTTCCATGCGGTCGTACAGATCTTCTTCAATAATACGCCACTGGGCATCGACGTCTTTCTCGACCTGTTCGATTTCCATCTCTTCGATTTCCAGCGCGCGCTTGTCTTTTTCAACACCATCACGCGTAAACACCTGGACACCGATCACGGTGCCTTCCATGCCCGATGGAACACGCAATGAAGTATCTTTAACATCCGATGCCTTCTCACCGAAAATGGCGCGCAGCAGTTTTTCTTCTGCAGTCAACTGGGTTTCACCTTTCGGTGTTACCTTGCCGACGAGAATATCGTTTGGTTTGACTTCTGCCCCTACGTAAACAACGCCGGATTCATCCAGCTTGGATAACAGGCTTTCGCTGACGTTGGGAATATCCGCAGTGATTTCTTCGGAACCCAGCTTGGTATCACGTGCAACACATGACATTTCTTCGATGTGAATCGTGGTGTAACGGTCTTCTTCAACGACGCGCTCTGAAATCAGAATGGAGTCCTCGAAGTTGTAACCGTTCCACGCCATGTAGGCCACCAGCATGTTCTGTCCCAGTGCCAGTTCACCCATATCGGTTGAAGGTCCGTCAGCAATCGCATCGCCCTTGGCCACGGCATCACCGACAGCAACCAGCGGACGCTGGTTTATACAGGTGTTCTGGTTGGAACGCGTGTACTTGGTAAGACCGTAGATATCAACACCGGCGCTGTCGCCTGTGGCCTCATCATCATTGACACGAATAACGATACGGCCTGCATCCACCTGCTCGACAGTACCGCCACGGCTGGCAACGACGGATGAGCCCGAGTCCAGTGCAACCGTGCGTTCCATGCCGGTACCGACCAGCGGTTTTTCTGCGCGCAATGTCGGTACAGCCTGGCGTTGCATGTTGGATCCCATTAAAGCACGGTTTGCATCATCGTGCTCAAGGAACGGAATCAGGGATGCTGCCACCGATACAATCTGTTTTGGTGACACGTCCATGAATTCAACCTGTTCCGGTGCGGACAAAGTAAATTCATTACCGTGGCGGCAGGAAACCAGTTCATCGGTGAGCTTGCCCCTGTTATCGAGGGTCGCATTCGCCTGTGCGATGACAAAGTTACTTTCTTCGATCGCAGACAGGTATTCGATGTCTGCTGTCGCCTTGCCCTTAACCACCTTGCGATACGGTGTTTCGAGGAAACCGTACTCATTGGTGCGCGCATACACCGACAGCGAATTGATCAGGCCGATGTTCGGGCCTTCCGGCGTCTCAATCGGACAGACACGGCCATAGTGCGTCGGGTGGACGTCGCGCACTTCGAAGCCCGCGCGCTCACGCGTAAGGCCGCCCGGCCCCAGTGCAGATACACGGCGCTTGTGGGTTACTTCGGACAGCGGGTTGTTCTGGTCCATGAACTGCGATAACTGGCTGGAGCCGAAGAATTCTTTCATTGCTGCAGCAACGGGCTTGGCATTGATCAGATCCTGCGGCATCAGTTCATCCTGTTCCGCCGTGGTCAGACGCTCCTTGACGGCACGCTCAACACGAACCAGGCCAACGCGGAAAGTGTTCTCGGCCATTTCACCAACGCAACGGATACGACGGTTGCCGAGGTGGTCGATGTCATCGACCACGCCCTTGCCGTTACGAATGTTGATCAGTTCAGTCAGCACCGCCAGAATGTCGTCCTGGTTCAGGATGCCGCCGCGTTCATCATCATCGATACCCAGACGACGATTGAACTTCATGCGACCAACTGCGGACAGGTCATAGCGGTCAGCAGTAAAGAACAGGTTTTTGAACAGGTTCTCAGCCGCTTCTTTAGTCGGCGGCTCACCCGGGCGCATCATGCGATAGATCTCTATCTGCGCTTCCAGCTGGGTCGTGGTTGCATCCAGTCGCAGTGTATTGGAAATGAATGGACCAACTTCAAGATCGTTGGTGTAAATAACACGGAAGCTCTTGACGCCATGCTCTTTCAACAAGTTAACGAGCTCTTCGGTGAACTCGGCATTGGCCGGCGCGATGATTTCACCCGTCTCGGTATCGATGATGTCATGCGCAAGCACCTTGCCGAACAGGTAATCGATCGAGGCGTTCAGCTTCTTGATTTTCTTGGCTTCCAGCTGTTTGATGTGCCGCATGGTGACACGGCGTCCCGCTTCAACGATGGTTTCTTTGCCGGCCTTGATATCGAAAGTAGTCGTCTCGCCACGCAGACGCTCGGGCACGAGGTCGAAACTGATGCCATCCTTGGTAAAGGTGTACTCGACTTGATCGAAGAAAGTATCGAGTATCTGTTCGTTGCTGAAGCCCAGGGCGCGCAACAGTATGGTTGCCGGCAGCTTGCGGCGGCGGTCAATACGAACAAACACGCTGTCTTTCGGATCAAACTCGAAATCGAGCCATGAACCACGGTAAGGTATTACGCGTGCAGAATAAAGTATCTTGCCGGATGAATGGGTTTTACCCTTGTCGTGATCGAACAGCACACCCGGTGAACGGTGCAGCTGGGATACGATCACGCGCTCGGTTCCATTGACGACAAAGGTGCCGTTTTCGGTCATCAGCGGCATTTCACCCATGTAGACTTCCTGTTCCTTGACAGTCTTGGGTGATGTTTTCTTCTTCGCTTCCTTGTCATAGATGGCAAGGCGCATGGTCACGCGCAAAGGCGCGGCATAGGTCAAACCACGCAGCTGGCATTCCTTAACATCGAACACCGGCTTGCCGAATTTGTAATTTACATACTGGAGTTCCACATGCCCGGAATAGCTGACAATGGGGAACACGGATTCAAAAGCACCATGCAATCCAATCTTATTCCGCTTGCCCTCAGGCACTTCTGCCTGCAAAAAGCTCTTGAATGAATCCAGCTGCATGGAAAGCAGGTAGGGCACATCCAGAATAGGTGGACGTTTACCGAAATCCTTGCGGATGCGTTTTTTCTCGGTAAAAGAATATGCCATCAGTAGTCCTCTGTCTCGCGTTTAATTGAGTCATCCGAAAGCATCGGCTTCCGGTTTGGATAAACCACAGTGTGGTTCAATCCTGGTGTTCGTCTCAGACTTTATTCAGCGGAAACAGGAAAAGGCCGGCAGACAATTGTTTTTTAAACAATGACTACCAGCCAGTCCTGTAGCTGAGATTCCGCTATCAGCGTACTGCCTACTTGAGTTCGACAGAAGCGCCGGCTTCTTCAAGTGATTTCTTGATTTCTTCAGCTTCGTCTTTGGACGCACCTTCTTTAATGGTTGCAGGTGCACCTTCAACTGTATCTTTAGCGTCTTTCAGGCCCTGGCCTGTAATAGCACGCACTGCCTTGATAACAGCGACCTTGTTGTCGCCAATGCCGGCAAGAACGACATCAAACTCGTCCTTCTCGGCAGCAGCTTCGCCACCGGCCTCAGCAGCGGCAGCAGGTGCTGCAGCAACTGCTGCGGCAGCAGATACACCGAATTTTTCTTCCATAGCGGAAATCAGATCTACGACTTCCATTACGGACATGTTGGAAATAGTTTCCAGAATTTCGTCTTGTGAAACAGCCACGATTCTTCTCCAGATTAATAAGTTAAAAGTTGTAAAGCAGCGTTGGCTCTGCCACTCGCTATTTAGTGTCCCGTACTGCAGCCACAGTGCGAACAAGTTTCGCGTGCGGCTCGTTCAATGTACGAACGAATTTCTCAATCGGCGCCTTCATCACAGCCATCAACATTGCAATAGCCTGTTCGCGATTCGGCAGCTTGGCCAGACGATCAATCTGATCAGCACCCAGCAGCTCACCGCCGACGGCGAGTACCTTGGTAATCAGGTTTTCATGGTCCTTGGAGAAATCCTTAACGAGTCGAGCGGCTGCACCCGGATCTTCCTGGGAAAAGGCCATTATCAGCGGGCCCACCAGGGAATCCTGCATACACTCGAAATCGGTGCCATCAATTGCGCGCTTGGCCAGGGAATTTTTAATCACCCGCAGATAAACGCCTTCATTGCGCGCTTTTGCACGCAAGTCAGTCATTTCCTCTACAGATAGCCCCCGGTATTCAGCAGCAACAGCTGAATGCGCACTGGCAGCAATCGCAGATACCTCAGCGACAATCGACTTCTTGTCTTCAAGATTAAGTGCCACTTTAGCTCTCCAGTTAAGCTTTGGCTGTTCCTTAATATACGGAACGACCTCAGCCAAGTTAACGAGTCAATAAGCTTGACTCACCCATCGGCGTCTCTGATTAAGAGATACACCATCTGCGCAGGAAATTAAGTTCTCCGGTATCAGGCAACGATACCGGTTCACACCTGCGGTCTTTGACGACACCGAACACTCGGCTGTCAAATCATCAAAAGAATGCCGAAGCACCCTTTCGAATTCGTTAATCCAGACTTATGCGAGACTGGACTGGTCAATCGCCAGGCCCGGACCCATGGTCGAGGACACGGCAATCTTCTTAAGGTAAACGCCCTTGGCAGCCGTTGGTTTGGCTTTAACCAGGTCAGCGATTAAACCTTCAATATTTTGTTTCAATGCAGCAACATCAAATTTCACTGTGCCTACTGAGCAGTGAATGATGCCGGCCTTGTCGACGCGGTAACGCACCTGGCCAGACTTTGCATTCTTCACCGCAGTAGCAACATCCGGTGTCACGGTGCCGACTTTCGGGTTCGGCATCAAGCCACGCGGTCCCAGGATCTGTCCCAGCGTGCCGACGACGCGCATCGCATCCGGTGAAGCAATGACAACATCAAAATCGAAATCGCCTTTCTTGACCTGATCAGCCAGGTCGTCCATGCCGACGATATCAGCACCGGCCTTTTTTGCGGCCTTTGCATTTTCACCTTCGGTAAATACCGCAACCTTCACTTCCTTGCCGGTACCGTTGGGCAATACCGTGGCACCACGCACAACCTGGTCACTCTTTTTCGGGTCGATGCCAAGGTTGACGCTGATATCGACCGACTCATTGAATTTAACGGTGGATAGTTCTTTCAGCAGTGTCAGCGCTTCATCGATAGGATAAAGCTTGTTTTTATCGACTTTCTCGCTGATCGCTTTTGCTCTTTTGGATAACCTGGCCATCACTTCACACCCTCTGTTTCGATACCCATGCTACGAGCACTGCCTGCAATGGTACGCACGGCTGCATCCATATCTGCAGCAGTCAGGTCTGCCATCTTGGTATTGGCAATTTCTTCAAGCTGGGCACGGCTGACCTTGCCGACCTTATTCACATGCGGTTCACCGCTGCCGCTCTTGATGCCGGCAGCCTTCTTCAATAATACGGCTGCGGGTGGTGTCTTGGTGATAAAAGTGAAACTTTTATCGTTGTAAACCGTAATCACAACAGGAATCGGCAGACCCTTTTCAACACTCTGGGTCTGGGCATTGAATGCCTTGCAGAATTCCATGATATTGACGCCGTGCTGACCCAACGCGGGACCAACTGGCGGACTCGGGTTCGCATCACCAGCGCCGACCTGCAGCTTGATGTATGCGTCTACTTTTTTAGCCATCTTATATATCTCCCGGGTTCAAACACCTTTACTAGCTGAAGGTTCAGCGTTCGGGCTCCCCGTCTGTAAGTTTCCGGTTTCCGGAAAACCGGACATTATAATGTAATTGGGTACCAGGTTCCTAGTACCTGTCAATCAGGCTTCGCCTGTTTGACTAGCCTTTTTCGACCTGTCCGAACTCCAGTTCAACCGGAGTTGAACGGCCGAAAATCAGCACAGCCACTTTCAGTCTGCTGTGCTCGTAATCCACTTCCTCGACGACACCGCTGAAGTCATTAAACGGGCCATCGGTCACGCGTACCACTTCACCCGGCTCGTACAGAACCTTGGGCTTGGGCCGCTCCGCACCTTCCTGGATTGCACCCAGGATCTGCTGCGCTTCCTGGTCGCTAATCGGCGCCGGTTTGTCCTTGGTGCCGCCGATAAAGCCCATTACCTTGGGTACGTCTTTTACCAGGTGCCAGGTTTCATCCGTCATTTCCATCTGTACCAGCACGTAACCCGGAAAGAACTTGCGTTCCGATTTTCTTTTAGCACCAGCCCTGACTTCCACGACCTCTTCGGTCGGAATCAGAATGTCGCCAAACATGTCCTGCATGCCGGCCAGAGCAATATGCTCTTCCAGTGATTCCTTTACCTTCGCTTCAAAGCCTGAATACGCATGTACCACGTACCAACGCTTGCTCATTTCTAGCCCCCTTGCCCGGTCAACAACTGCACAGCTTCCAACAACAACATGTCGATCAGCCAGAGGAATATTCCCAGAATGATCACAGCGACGACCACCATCAATGTGGTCTGTAAGGTTTCCTGGCGTGTAGGCCAGACAACTTTCCTGACTTCAGCCCGGGATTCCCTGCCGAACGACATAATCGCCCGGCCCGTGCTCGTGGTAGCCGCAATTCCCACTGCTACGATCGCAAGCGCAACAACACCCAGTACGCGATACAGCAATGACTCATCGGCGTAGTAATAAAATCCGCCAATCCCCGTAAGCAGGGTGATGATCGCTATCACCAGCTTTACGGTATCCATCTTGTTAGAAACTTCTGTTTCGGTCTTAGCGACCATTGTCTTTATAACTACCTGCTGAACCGTTTAAGTTGGCAGGCCAGGAGGGACTCGAACCCCCAACCTGCGGTTTTGGAGACCGCTGCTCTACCAATTGAGCCACTGGCCTAAACGTGCAACGGGCGGCCCGAATGATCGCAGCCACCCGTTTTCACACTGTACAAGCTGTGATTATTCGATAATCTTGCTCACTACGCCGGCACCGACGGTGCGGCCCCCTTCACGGATCGCAAAGCGCAGGCCTTCTTCCATCGCAATCGGTGCAATCAACGTCGCAACCATCTGCACGTTGTCGCCAGGCATAACCATCTCAACACCTTCCGGCAGCTCAACAGCACCGGTCACGTCAGTCGTACG
>JAASSE010000029.1 GCA_021768055.1 Gammaproteobacteria bacterium
GTGTGCTCTTCCGATCTGGTAAATGTGTTACCGATTACCTCGATGCAAAAAAACTGGCTAGAGACGATGTGATTGATGTGGAGTGTGATATCTGGATTCCGGCAGCACGCCCCGATGTGGTCCATGAAGACAATGTGAACCGGCTTAATACCAGGTTGGTAGTTGAAGGTGCGAATATTCCCTTTACACACGGCGCAGAAAAAATACTCCATGATAAAGGCGTGCTCTGCGTGCCTGACTTTATTGCCAATGCCGGCGGTGTAATCTGTGCCGCCATGGAGTATGAAGGTGCCAGTCAGGCCGCAGCTTTTGCGACTATTGAGGAAAAACTGCGACGTAACACCAGGCTGGTACTGGAGGCCGTCAAACATAAACAGATATTACCGCGACAGGCGGCCATGGACATGGCACTACAACGCGTAAAAAGAGCGATGAGTTTCCGGCGATATTCATTATTTTCCTGTGGACCGGATTTCATCTAGTAATGCTTTGCATTACATACTCGCCTGGTGAAAATAGTTCTGATGAAGTCAGGATAATGTAGCGATGTATCGTATTCGTTTTCATGGCCGTGGTGGCCAGGGAATGAAGACCGCGAGCCGTATACTGGGCACAGCTTTTTTTCTGGAAGGTTATGAGATCCAGGATGCACCCCGCTATGGTGCCGAACGCCGTGGTGCACCAATTTTTGCCTATGTGCGCGCTGATGATCAGCCTATCAATGAACGTGGAATTATTACGAATCCCGACCTGGTAATTGTTGCCGATGACAGTCTGGTGCCTGTGCCTGCTGCCGGTGTACTCACTGGCGTAGACGAACACACGGTGTTACTGATTAACAGCGATGAAAGTGTAGACACATGGAAGCATCGACTGAACATTTCGTGCAAGGTATTCACGTTACCGGCAGAGGCGGAAGAACGGGCAGAATTACGCTTTATCGGTGCCACCTGTACCGGTGCAGCTGCGCGCTTACTGGGCAAGATATCCAGGGAGGCGTTACAGCAAGCTATAAAACAGGAGTTGGCCGATCTGGGTGAGGCTGTAATCGACAAGACCCTGGCCAAGGCATTGGCTGCCTATGACCACATGAAGAATCATGAAGGCTGCATACAGACTGGATCAGAAACCGACGCTTCTGATTACACAAAACCGGCATGGATAAATTTGCCGTTTGACGATGCCAGGGTATCGGCGCCTGACATTCATGCCTCGGCTAACAGTGTTGAGGTCAGAACAGGCCTGTGGCGCACCCTGCGCCCGGTGATTGACTATGAGCGTTGCAATAAATGCTGGTGGGTCTGCAGCACTTTTTGCCCGGATGGTGCCATTAAAGTGAGCGGCCAGACCCCGGAAATCGATTACAACCACTGCAAAGGCTGCATGATATGTGTTGCACAGTGTCCGCCGCATGCGATTGAGGCGGTATCGGAGCAGCTGGCCCAGCAGCAGGAAGCTGAGCAGGAGACGTCATCATGACGCGCAAGTTGTTAACCGGCAATGGTGCAGCAGCGTGGGGGGCACGGCTGGCAGCGACCGACTATATACCGGCTTTCCCCATTACGCCGCAAACTGAAATTATAGAGACAATATCCGTCTGGATCGATCAGGGCGAAATGGACGCGCGCATGATCACCATGGAATCAGAGCATTCCATGATTACTGCAGCGGCATCAGCCGCAGCCAGTGGTATCCGTGTATTCAGCGCCACTTCGAGTCAGGGGCTTCTGTATGGCATGGAAATGATCTATACCGTGAGTGGCTGGCGTGCACCTTTTGTACTGGTGAATGTTTCCCGCGGACTAGCTTCGCCGATTACACTGGAACCTGATCATAACGACATCATGTCCGCCAGGGACAGTGGCTTCCTGCAAATTCATTGCGCCACCTGCCAGGAAGTCCTCGATAGTACCTTGATGGCTTTTCGCCTGGCTGAAGATGCCCGCATTCGCCTACCCGTGATCGTCAATCTGGATGGATTTTATCTATCCTTTACCCGCGAACCGGTCGAGTTGCCTGAATATGAAGATGCACAGAAATTTGTCGGCGCCTACGACCCCGAAAACATCCGCTTTCGTGCCAGCTCTCCGGTAAGCCAGGCTGTTGCAGTACTGGGTGGCGCGCCTTATTCATACTTCCGTTATGAAACTCACCTGGCGGCACAGAATGGCCTTGTTGTTTATGACGAGCTACAAAAAGAATTCGCTAACCAGTTTGGCCGTGAGTATCCTGCGATAGAAGCATACCAATGCGATGATGCTGACATCGTGTTTGTCATGCTGGGTTCATTTGCCACCAAGGCGCAGGCCGCGGTTGATCAGTTACGAAACGCGGGCAAGAAGGTCGGCTTATTGCGTCCTCGCCTGCTGCGTCCTTTCCCGGCAGAAATGTTTCAAAATTTACTGGCAGATAAAGCCGGTGTCGCAGTGATTGACCAGAACATCTCGATGGGTATGGGCGGCGTATTGCATTCAGAACTTGCGGCTGCGCTTTATGGCCACCCACATGCACCACCCCGGTTACTGAGTTTTATTGGCGGACTGGGTGGCCGTGACATTAGCCTGGAAGAATTTTTCGAAATAGCCGATGTCACGCAACAAGCGGTGAACACTAAGCAGACGCCACCTCCTCGGCTAATGTATACCGAACAGGAACTGCGCGAAATGCGCAAGCTGCAGGCCGTGGCCAGTGTCGAGCGGAATGAACTGAATAACAGTGGGGGCGCGAAAAATGGCTGAGCAAACAGTGAGCATTTATCGCAGTATGAAAGACCTGCCTTCGACCCATTTACTGGGTACGGGTACTCCAATGTGTTCAGGTTGTGGAGGCCTTGAAGCTCTTAACCAGTTGTACGACATCATTGGCAATAAATCGGTGTTCGTCAACGCCGCCGGTTGTATGACCCTGTTATCGGTATATCCATTTACTCCGTTTCGCGGCTCATGGTTGTATACGGCCATGGCCTCTGCACCGGCCGGTGCCCAGGGTGTGCGTGATGCACTGGACATCCTGATACAGAAACAACGCATGAGTGCCGATGAAGATATGCAGGTGGTCGTGCTAACCGGTGACGGCGCGGCCTATGGCATGGGCTTGTCAGCCACTTCCGGCGCGATGGAACGTAACCTGGATTTTCTCTACATCTGTTATGACAATGAAGGCTATGGCAATACCGGCCAGCAATTTTCTGCCGCCACGCCACATGGTGCGAAAACCGCGACCAGCAAAGGGCCTCGTGGTTACCCCGGATTTAAAAAAGATCTGTTTGCCATCTGGGCGGCACATAATCCTGCTTATGTAGCCACTGTAGAAGGCGCCGAACCAGTCGATCTGGCACGCAAGATAGAAAAAGCAATGACCATGAAAGGCCCGCGTTTGCTGATCGCTTTGTCGCCCTGTCCTCCGGGTTGGGACTACGACCCAAAAGAAACAGTAAATGTGGGAAAATTGGCAGTAAAAACAGGTGTCTGGCCGCTTAAGGAGTATATCGATGGCAGGGTTGTACACACCAAGATCCCCAGAGAACGCAAACCGGTGGAAGAATACCTGAAGCTACAGGGACGCTATAAACATCTTTTCGAACCACAAAGGAATGAAAAATTGATAAACGAAATTCAGGACAAGGTTGATCGCTACTGGGACAGCATCGATCTATAAGGTTGTCGTTTCACACCATATCATGGCGCAGCAACAGAAAAGTTATTATCATCGCGGCGGTAGTGAGCCACTGCTGGGCAGCACCATTGCCGAACACTTTGCCGATATTGCCAACCGGTTTGCTGATCACGAAGCAGTTGTATCATTGCATCAACAAAGGCGCTTGAGTTACAAGGAACTGTCTGATGCCGTTGATAAACTTGCAAAAGGATTATTGGCAATCGGGTTTGTTAAGGGTGACCGTATCGGCATCTGGTCGACCAATAATATCGAATGGTTGTTATTACAAATGGCTACAGCACGCATCGGTGCTGTACTGGTAAATATCAATCCTGCTTACCGGTTGCGTGAACTGGCCTATGCCTTGCAGCGCTCAGAGGTCCAGTGCATCTTCACTATTCCGGCGTTTCGCAGCAGTAACTATGTTGATATGCTGGTTGAGCTGGTTCCCGAATTAAAACAATCCAACGAAGACAGCCCTGATAACAAAGAATTTCCGTTTCTTCGCAAGGTCGTCGTATATGATCCTGACAATGCAGAACAAACACAGCTTCCACATGATGGATTTATGACATGGCAGGAAGTAATTGCAGCAGGCGAGAGTATTCCGACTGGCAGGCTTGATGAAATTACCAGTTCACTGGACAGGGATGACCCGATCAATATCCAGTACACTTCGGGCACCACGGGGTTCCCCAAAGCAGTCATTCTCACCCATCACAACATTCTTAATAATGCCTGGTTTTCAGCCAAAGCCATGCACTTCACTGAAAACGACCGCTTATGTGTACCGGTACCATTTTATCACTGCTTCGGCATGGTGCTGGCAAACCTTTTGTGCCTGTCTGTGGGTGCCTGTATCGTCATCCCGGCAGAACACTTTGATGTGCTGGCGGTGTTAAATGCGATATCAGCAGAACGTTGTACCGCAATACACGGTGTACCCACCATGTTCATCGCCGAACTGGAACATGCGGATTTCAATAGCTACGACCTGTCCAGTTTGCGTACCGGCATAATGGCCGGCGCACCTTGTTTACCTTCATTGATGAAACGAGTCATGCAGGATATGCATTGCTCCGAGATCCTGATTGGTTACGGCGAAACTGAAGCCTCACCACTTACCCACCTGACTACGCGTGATGACAGTATGGAGCGACGTACTGAAACCGTGGGCAAAAACCTGCCACACCAGGAGGTAAAAATTGTAAGTACAGAAACGGGTGAAACACTGCCTCTGGGCGAGATCGGAGAGATTTGTTTTCGTGGTTACCATGTTATGCGTGGCTATTATGGCCAACCGGAAAAAACCGCGGAAGCAATCGATGACAATGGCTGGTTGTACTCAGGCGATCTTGGCACCATGGATGCTGACGGCTATGTATGCATCACCGGGCGGCGCAAGGAGATGATTATCCGTGGTGGTGAAAATATTTATCCGAAGGAAATCGAAGCGTTCCTGTTTACCCATCCGAAAGTTGCGCAGGTTGCCGTATTTGGCGTGCCCGATGAATTTTACGGTGAAGAAATCATGGCCTGGATACAGCTGCACCAGGGCGAACAAAGCAGTGAAGATGAAATTCGTGACTACTGCAAAGACCAGATTGCCCATTTCAAAATTCCAAAATACATCTGGTTTGTCGAGGAATTTCCGATGACGGTGACCGGCAAGCTGCAAAAATATCGCATGCGCGAGACTGCGATCGATAAACTCCATTTAAAACCTGAAGTAAAGCCCTGAACACCACTATATTTCGAGTCTGACTCTATTACCCCTTTTCTACTGGTCCTGGTTAAATGATCCTGGCGACTGATGTGCAGTATATCGATGGCAAAGGCTTTGCTGCAGGTGTCTTATTTGAAAACTGGGACTCGTGTTCACCTGTTGGTGAATTTATAAGCGAAATTGTTACTGATGAAGTCTATATTCCAGGCCAGTTCTATAAAAGAGAATTACCCTGTATTCTGAAACTGCTGAACGAGCACGCCTTGTCTCCAGATGTAATCATTATCGACGGTTACGTTTTCCTTGACGGGGTAACAAGGCCTGGGCTGGGCAAGTATTTATACGATGCCCTGGATGGAAAGATATCAATCGTTGGTGTCGCAAAAAAAGCGTTTGCAGGCATTGGAAGCGAATTTAGTGTTTTACGAGCCAAAAGCGAGAACCCTCTATACATCACTGTAATCGGCTATAGTTTGAATTCTGCCAAAGAGAATGTATTAAATATGTGCGGCGAACACAGAATTCCTAGCCTTTTAAAAAGGGCTGATCAACTTTGCAGGGAAACCGCTGATAAATTACACCGGTCGGCGCCAGAAACGCGCAGCTGATCGCGATCGTTTTCATGAATTCAGTGTTAACAAGCTACATAAGTCAAAACTTACACATCCTTTACATTTAGGATTAATGTTCGTATAAGTACGCGATGGAAATACCTGAACTAGGAGCGTTAACCCCGCAAACAAGTAATGTGCTTTCAAGAGCAATCGGCCGCATACTGCTGTTTGTATTGCGCTGGCAGATCAAGGGTAACGTGCATAATGGACCAAAATTCGTGATGATTCTTGCGCCCCATACATCGGAATGGGATTTTTATGTAGGGCTAGCAGGCAAGCTGGCTTTAGGACTTCATTCATCCTGGTTGGTATCCTCAGCTTATACATGGTGGCCATTGGGATTTTTTCTGCGTAAATTGGGAGGTATACCAATTTATAAGAATGGACCACGCAATCTTGTATCGCAGTTTGTTGAATCATTTAATAATAACGAAAGAATGATGGTTACACTTTTCCCCGAGGGGACGCGGAAAAAGGTAGGGAAATGGAAAACTGGATTCTGGTATATCGCTTCACAGGCTGGTATACCCATCCAGTTGGTAAGCCTGGATTATGAAAAAAGAGTTATGCAATGCGGGCCTGTCATTGAGCCATCAAACAACATTGAAGTCGATATGAAAAAAATCCAGGAATTTTATAAGAACGCGAAGGCCAAGCACCCCGAGAATTTTGGTGGTGAATATTTGTAATTACGTACTTTGGTCCTGTGTTAACACTTCATCACAACTGACAGCCTGATTAAAGAAAACGCATGGCCAAACGTTATATTCAAAAATTACTTATCGTGGTCATACTTGTCGCAGCAGGTATAGTGCTGGAAGTCACCGGCTTACTCGATGCCGATAAGATGCTCAATATAGCCAGAGAATACACTGATCAATGGTGGTTATTTTTGGTATTAATTCTGTTGCAAATTATTATGTATACCTTTGCGCTGGCTGGATCATTCTTTCTCTGGATTGTCGCACCACTTTATCCGCCTGTAATGGCAACGGTTATTCTCGCAGCTGGTGGTACTCTTGGTGGTGTAACCGCATACCTATTTTCGAAACGTCTTACAGATGAATGGGTTGAAAGAATTGAAAACTCTCGTGTTTATAAGCTACTGCGTAAACAGGGTAATTTCTTTACATTATTTTCCTTGCGCGTATTGCCGGGTTTTCCGCATTCTCTGGTTAATTACAGTTCGGGCATATTAAATGTCAAACTAATCCGCTTCATACCAGCGTCAATATTAGGCCTTTCTATAAAATCTTATGTATATTCAAAAGTGATTTATAACGCAACAACATCTCCCTCGTTTGAAACCCTGTTAGATATATCTGTTTACGGACCATTGCTATTATTAGCCGCAATTAGCCTCTTGGGAGTTTTCATTAACTACAAACTGGCAGGCAAACACGAACAGCGTTGAATGTCCGCTACCGACCCTAGCGGACATCAAATAACATCAAATGATCTGCTTCCACTTGCTATTAAAATCAAATATATCTTCCTTGATTGTCATCAAGATAGCCTAATTTGAATTGAATTAGAATTCACTGGAGCAACTGTCTAAAAATAGGCAAGGCAACTAGAAAGGATCCGCAGTGAAAAAATATAAATTAACGCCACTTCTATTTTTACTTATGGCTTTGACACTGCCATTAACAGCGCTTGCAGGTAAGTATCCACAAGCCGTGTTGGATACTGTCGCAGCCGCTAAAAAGGCGACAAAGGTAGTGACACTCGAGCAGTTCAAGAAAGCCATAGATGATCCGGCAATATGGATAATTGATGTGCGCGAGCCTCCCGAGTATGCAGCCGGGCATGTGCTCAGCGCTATAAATATTCCCCGAGGCGTCATCGAATTCAAGATCTGGAAGAGGGTTGGCTATCCCGA
>JAASSE010000206.1 GCA_021768055.1 Gammaproteobacteria bacterium
AGAACCGCCAGGCCGAGGTCCAGATTGTTGCCAATCGCATCCTCGTTGTGGTCTCTGACGGCACCGACATCGGTCAGGCCGAATATTTCTATCTTATCCTTCAGGCTCATAAACTTGGTCCGGTGTTGCTAGCCTTTGTTTTCCGCAGCAATGATTCTCTGGCACTTGCCGATGTCTTCCGCCATCTGCATACCTGTCTTGTAGCGCTTCTCAACATCTTTTGCCATTGCCCGGTTAATTATGATGCCGACACAGCGTGGCAAATCAGGATTGATCGACTCCGGTGCCGGGTGTTCTTCGTTGGCGATCTTGTACATCAGTGTTGCCATAGAATCACCCTTGAAAGGCAGTTCACCGGTGACCATCTGGAACAGCATCACACCAAGGGAGAACAGGTCGGACTGTCCACCCACTTTCTTGCCGGCCAGTTGTTCCGGTGACATATAAGAAGGTGTGCCCAGCACCATGCCGGTTTTGGTTTTGCTGGAGTCGGTAATGCGGGCGATACCGAAATCGGTGATTTTCATGCTGTCGGTTTCAGCATCCCACATCATGTTTGCAGGTTTTATGTCGCGATGCACAACATTGTTGCTGTGTGCGTAACCAAGTCCTTCCGCGGCTCGCTTGATCAGCTCGAGCACCTTGGTTACCGGCAGCAGGTTGTCTCGCTTGATGTATTGGGTGAGATCGGAACCTTTAAGGAACTCCATCGCGATATAGGCAAGATCATGTTCCTCGCCGGCATCGTAAATGGTGACAATGTTCGGGTGAGTGAGGCGACCGGCGGTTTCCGCTTCGCGGAAGAAGCGGTCTTTTACGTCCTGCAACTCATCCTCTTCAAATTCCTGCGACAGCGCCATGGTCTTGATGGCAACCACGCGTGAAATTTTCGGGTCCTTGCCGAGATAAACCGCGCCCATTGCTCCCTTGCCGAGTTCGCGCTCTACTTCGTAACGCCCCAGCATGGGTTTTTCCACACCGCTGCCGTCCAGAACCAGTGTGCCCCCGGGAGAAGCGGAACTGGCGCCGCCAAGGATAACGGTTTCTTCCATTGCCTGCGCACGTGTAGAGCGGTCACCGATGTCACGGAAGCCGGCGTCGTGTTCCTTCATGTAATCGTAGACAGACTTGGCCTTGTTGAACTGGCGCTTGCGTTCGTAATCGAGTGCCAGGTTGTAGAGCAGTTCCAGCACGGAGTTATCAACCGGCAACTTGCGGAATTTCTCAAAGGCCATGTCCAGTTGACCCTGTCCCTGCATGGACAGGCCCAACATGCGGTTGCTTTCAGCAGATTCGATATCGAGGCGCGCTTTGCCACGTTCGGTCATGAGGAACCGCTTTGTCGTTAACAGTAAATGACCAAGAATCAATAACAGGCTCGGCAACATTAATTTCAGCCAGGCGCCCTGCGTTGTCATCATGATGTACTCGGTAGTGAACAGCACGATGAAGAGCAGGGCAGTCACTGTAAAGCCTATAGCCGCACTCATTTTCGGTAACGCCAGCATCAGGTAAAGCGCAACGATGACAAATGCACCGATGGTGGCAAAAACCCCCCACGTCGGCTGGATGAAGAAATCCTCGTTAAGGATGCTGGACACGGAGTGCGCCAGTGTCAGCACCGGTGACATGGTCGGGTTAATTGGCGTTACCATGGTATCGCCAACACCGATTGCAGTTGCGCCGATCAAGACGACTTTGCCGTTGTACTTGCTTGCGGGAATCTTGCCCTGCAGAACGTCATAGAATGAATCAACCGGGAATGCCTGCATGCCGAATGCATCATCACTGTAAAAGAAGGTGTTCATCAGTGATTCGCTGTCTGTCTTGATGTTCAAGCGGCCAAGGCTGACGCTATCACCAAAGGTCGCTTTAATGTCATTCACGGTCAGGTTCAGACTTTTAGCTGCCAGCAACAGCGCCATTGATGGATAAAAGTCGCCGAAATAGTTCACCAGCAGGGGCTCGGTACGGATGCCACCGTCAATATCGGGAATCGAAACCAGCGCGCCAATTCCCGAGGCGACTTCTCCGATGGCCGGTATGGGTACATACGTGTCGACCATGAAGATGGGCGTGAAGCCACTCGGATTCGTGTTGGCATTATCGATGATGTTTGCTTCCGGTAGCTTGTTGGCGAGAACGTACTTAGGCAGACTTTCATCGGGGCGGCCGATCGGTGCACCCGGAATAAAAGGCATTGCCAGCACGACGTTATCAGCCGCTGCCATGCTCTCGGCCAGTTTCAAATCAGTATTAAGCGCGATTTCAGCGGATTCGAGAAACTCGATATACCCATTGAGTTCCTCTGAAACGGTTTCATTAAGCGGAGAGTTCTCAAGGTAATCGGCAATTCTGTCGATGGCGGCACGGCCGTTGGCGTCTCTCTCGTTCTTCACCAGCATGCGCGAATCTTCGATGACTTGCTCAAGATCGTCGACATTGTCCGGAACAGAGGCAATACTGCTTTCTTCAAAGGCAAGTTTCAGTTCGCTGATAAACTGAAGACCGGGGTCCAGTTGTGGTTCAATGAAGAAGACGGTCTGGCCGATTGCCTTGGCACCACCCTGAGTCAGGATCTCGTGCATTTTTGCATGCACATCTCGCGACCATGGCCAGCGGCCGATATTGGCGATACTTTCGTCATCGATGGCAATCACGGCCACCTTGTCACTGGGAATACGCGATGACGAACTGACGCCGAAATCATAAGCACTGCGTTCGAAGCCCTGCAAGAAGTTAGAGCCTGAAAATATGAAAAAGGCAAGGGTGATTAGAAGACCGACAAGCCAGTCGCTTCTCCAAATCCCTTTTTTCATAGTATCCCCCCGGTGCTTGTTATTGATTATGGTGTGCGTAGACCGGACTGATTTAGTTTTTTATATCAATCAGTTGTGTGCGCTTTCACTCTGTCACCCGAGCATAGTCCATTCCGGCCAGCGTTTCCTTAATAATTCAGGGCTAAATACCTGAATTATTGAAAACTTGGCGACAGAAACTCCTTGCCTAGAATTCTTGCAGACGACGCACCCAGGCGGTCAGCCAGTCTGTCCAGTACATTTTCTTCTACTGAGAATTCAACGATATCTTCAGCGCCAATGACTTCGCGGGCGACATAACTGGCACTGCCGAGTTTGTCTATCAGCCCTAGCTCAAGGCCTTCCTGTCCCGTCCAGATCAGGCCGGAAAACACGTCTTCAGTATCCTTGATGCGGTCACCTCGTCCTTGCTTGACCGCGCTGATGAATTGCTGATGTATTTCATCCAGCATGGACTGCAAATGCTGTTTTGTTTCTTCGTTCACCGGTGAGAAGGGGTCGAGCAGCGCCTTGTTTTCACCTGCTGTCAGCGTACGGGCTTCTATGCCGAGCTTTTCCATCGCATCAACAACACCGAAGTTATCCATGCGTACACCGATTGAACCGACGATGCTGGCTTTATTTGCATAGATTTCATCGGCAGCAGCTGCAACGTAATAACCACCGGATGCTGCCATATCGCTAATCACTGCATACAGCTTGATGTCCGGGTACAGTTCACGCAGGCGCTTGATTTCATCATAGATATAACCGGCCTGTACCGGTGTGCCACCCGGGCTGTTAATGCGCAGAATGACGC
>JAASSE010000207.1 GCA_021768055.1 Gammaproteobacteria bacterium
AACACCAAGATACAAGGCCATAACATCGTGTCCTTACATGAATTGTTAAGTTATTATCTGTGATGACAAGCAGAAGCAACAGAATCAGTTCAACGAAACTTTCTCGTGATCGAGAAGCCACAGTTTGATTTTCTGCCAGCCGCCTTCAGTATCACCTGCATACCCTCCAGCGCCCCTGGCTGATACCACACGATGACACGGAACCACGACAGGTAACGGGTTATGTCTGCATGCATTGCCGATTGCACGTGCTGAGGTATGCAGTTTTTCAGCGAGCTGTCCGTAGGTTAGCACCTGGCCATAAGGAATTTTTTCCAGCTCTCTCCAGACTTTCTTCTGAAACGGCGTACCTTCAGCATTCAGATCCAGATCGAATTGATAGGCGTCTGTTGCATCACTGCAATAATCACAGATTTGCTTTATGGTCGCTTTCGCAGCTTTGGTTGATGGCTGGATTTCAGTCTCGGCGTCGATAAATTCAACATTGACCAGCCTGTCATCTTTAAATACCAGGCCAAGGTGGGCAAATGGGGTTTTAATACTTGCCTGATACTTTGTTGCTGTCTGCTTCATTGGATCTGCCCCCTGCGTTGCGCAATAAACGAATATGCTGCAATTTCTGCCTGATCAGCCGCTTACGGGAATCGTTAACGGTGATCGCCAGAAGTTCTGAATACGCATGCTTTGCATCATCATACAACTCCGCTTTTAATAATGCATCTGCCGCCTTGAAGCGAGCGGACTGCGCCCACAGGTCCATCATGGTGTCATCAACAGTCCTGGCCGACGTCAGGTACAACAGGGCCGCCTGGTCGTAGCGCCCGAGCTCGGCACTGGATTCTGCCTTCCAGTAATACAACTCTCTGCGCAGCTTGTCCTCCATCTTGTCTTCAGGCAACAGATTGAACAACTCCAGCGCCTGCTCGTGCCGCTTGATGGTCTGAAGATCAAACACCACCTGTAAATAGCTGTCGACCTTGTCCGCATCGAGCTCTGCATTGTTTGTGATTGCCTTTTTCAGTACTGCCTCGCCCTGCTCATGGTCACCTTCAAGAATCAATACGCGCGCCTTGCGCATCTGCCAGCCGAACTCTTCCTTGCCTTCCGGTGGTGCCGGCAGGCTGGACATGATGGTTGCCGCCAGTGAAACATCAGCTATCGATAACGCATAATCAACCAGACGAAAACGAACTTCTACCGGCAGGTCTTGCGGCGAACCGGCCTGGTCGCTTTGCAGGTACAGCTGGTTGATAACCTCAAGCCCACCGTCGGTTTTTGCCAGCGAGGTAACGATCTCCTTGTGTGCGAGTTGCCGCTTGACTTCATCCTGGGCATTGAATGCCAGTACCGCGTACATACCGCGTGCACGAACAGGCGCCGGCTTCTGTATCTTGCCCGCCTGGTTGTACCAGGCGGTATCATCACCTTTTAACAGGTTGTAGTGATTGCCCGTGCGTTCACCTATATGCTGATACAGGCTCCACAAGGTATCGCCGTTTATGCTGAAATCTTCACCCAGCGGCGTATAGGCGCGCGATAATGCCAGCAACTGTTCCGCAGCCAGTGCCGCAGACAGGCTGTCCTTTTTCGTGGTATACGCTTCGTAAAGCACGTACTGGTATTCGCGCTTACGGGATTTTGACAAGGCTTCGTCATCCAGATTACGTTTCACGTCTTCTATGTAAAGACTGATGTTTTCAGGCCGGGACCTGACTGCGGCAATCAAGCGCAGCGCTTGTGCTTCGTGCGACTCTTCGCCTTCCAGCAAACCGATGACTTCTTCGGGACGACCTGCTTTCAACAACGCCCTGGCCTGTAGAACCTTCCATTCGGATTTGTATTCGCCATAATCGCGGCGATACTTGAGCAAGCTCTTGCGTGCATCATCAACCAGACCCTGTTGCAGATACGCACGGATAATCAAACGCCGCCATAAAGGATTCATCGAAGTGTTCTGTTCGCCATTGTTCCACAACATTTCCCTGCACAAGGCCAATGTTGTGGTGGCTTCGCCCTGTTTCAGTGCTGCAATCGCAAGCTGGGTTTTGAACCAGTTTTCAATACGGGGTGTGATCTGAACACCGGGTTTTGCTTCATTCAGGACCTTGCGTGAACGTTCTGCGACCTTGTCCCATTGTTCCAGTGAAGCCAGCGTACGCACACGCTTGAATTCAAACGCATACCAGTCCGGCGTAAACGTACTGTACAGTGACTGCTGCTGCTCGATGATGCGAAGCGCCAGGCCCGGCACACCAAGTTGTGTGAGTTCGTCCAGCTGGGACAACGACTTGAATACAAACGAACTGTTCTCACCCTGTGATGTGACAACATTAAACTGCTCTTCGAGCTGAGCACTGGCACCATCCTGCCCGGCCGGCTGCATCTGCTCAACAGCCGCGGCGACGGAACAGCATGCCAGTAATACAATGAAAAGAGCTGCTTTAAAACCCATGAACTAACTATAACGCAGACATAAAAAAAGAGTGGTCAAACGACCACTCTTTATTGATTCTCAAGAAACGCTTTAGTTGCGTGCTAGTCGAGGCAAAAATCAGCGAAAAGGCGGAGTTTACAAATGAGTAAATGACAACTTTGAGCTGATTTTTAACGACGGATAGCGCCTAATAAAGCGTTTTCTATAGTTTTTCTTTGATACGGGCGGCCTTACCGGTGCGTCCACGCAGATAATACAGTTTCGCACGACGCACTTTACCGCGACGTTTCACCTTGATATCAGCGATGCTCGGGCTGTAGGTCTGGAATACGCGCTCAACGCCCTCGCCGTGAGACAGCTTGCGTACGGTAAATGCTGAATTCAGGCCACGGTTGCGCTTGGCGATAACCACACCTTCGAAGGCCTGCAGGCGTTCACGCTCGCCTTCCTTGACTCGTACCTGTACGACAACATTGTCACCGGGGTAAAACGCCGGGATCTCCTTTGTCATCTGCTCTTGTTCGAGTTGTTGAATAATGTTGCTCATCTTCATCTACTCCGCTTACGCGTAATATGTTGTTAATGTGCCTGGTAGTATTCCTTGCGGAACTCATCCAGCAATATCATTTGTTCATCATCCAGTTTCACAGATTCCAGTAAATCAGGTCTGTGCAACCAGGTTCTTCCCAGCGACTGCTTAAGCCGCCAGCGAGCAATGGCCTCGTGATCACCGCTCAATAATACTTCGGGCACCTTTTTGCCCTCGATCTGATCCGGCCGTGTGTAATGCGGGCAGTCCAGCAAACCCTTCATGAACGAATCCTGTTGTGCGGATTCATCATCACCCAGAACACCGGGCAGCATTCTTGCCACTGCATCAATCACAACCATCGCCGCCAGTTCGCCACCACTGAGAACATAATCGCCAATAGAAACTTCATCATCGACGTACAGTTCAATCAGTCGCTGATCGATACCTTCGTAGCGACCGGCGATGAGGATGACACTGGTCTGCGGCTCATCAATGCCGGGTTGCGCCAGCTCCCTGACCTTGTCCTGGTTCAGCCTGTTGCCCTGCGGACCCAGGTAAATAACTTTCGCGCTTTTCCCTGCCCTGCCTTTGGCCGCTTTGATTGCATCAGCCAGAGGCTGAACCTTCATCAACAT
>JAASSE010000030.1 GCA_021768055.1 Gammaproteobacteria bacterium
ATGGTCTTTCATCTCTTCCAGTACCATGGGGCGGTAGACCTCGCCCAGGTTGAAGCGCGGGAACGCGAGTGCACCGCCGGCGTGCTCTTCCTCGACACCGCCAAACAGGTTGGCTGAGTAACTGATCTGGGATTTGATTTCCTTTTTGCTGTAACCGAAGTAGTTGTCAGCGATGATGGTTACGATGACACCGTTCATGTCGCGGCACACGACCTTGAAGGCATCGCCGTTGTTGTACAGCTCGTCGTCGTCTTTCCAGCACATGCCATCCTTGCGCTGGCGCTCGCTGGCGTCGTCATAATGCGGCAGTCCCAATGCCTTCTTGGTGAGCCGGATCAGGTGTGGTGCGAGGATGATGCAACCGGTGTTTCCGGTCCAGTGGTCGACGTCAAGCGCAGCATCGTTTTCCGGCAGGAACGGGTCGCCCGCGTTGCCGAAGATGGACTCGACGAAATCGAGGTTGGCCACCAGGCTGCCGGGCGCGAACATGCGCGTCTCCAGGCTCTTCGCCGGCAGCACACCGCCCTCCACTTCCGGCCGCACGGTCGGCCGCAGCAGCAGTGATACCCACATATCGATCGGTTGTGGCAGCTCGCTGGATATCGGCAGCTTCATCAGTTCGGTCGGCGGGTCCAGCGCAACCTGCAGCAGGTTGGCATAGACATTGACCGGTACAGCCTTTTTGTCGGCCGGGATCGGTAGGCCACCTTCGACGATGTGGAACACACCCTTGGTGGTGCGACGGTCATTCTTCGGGTTGTGCAGCACGCCCTGCAATACGCGGTAGCTTTCCAGCAGGGGTGACTTGTAATAATTGCCCTGGAACGGCAGCGACAGTTCGCGCGCCAGTCCTGGCTCATTCAGGGTAAAGGTCTCTCCAGGCAACCTGATGTCCTCTTCAACGCCGTTACGTCGGAGGTAGTCGTTGAGAAAATCCTGGATGCGCTGATCAGCCGGACAGCGGTAGTCGGCGAGCAGGCGGCGATGCTGGGAGTAGTTTTTCAGCAGGCTGTCGGCTATCGACAGGTAGCTGTGGTCCGTATTCATCTGGCAGCGGTGACCCAGCGCGGCCAGCTGCAGGCAGATGTTCTGCAGCTTGACCTGACGTTGATCAACCGCTCTTCTTTCGGGCCGAGTGTACTCGGCTTTTGCTTTTATCACGCTAGCCAATGTGCCAGAACCTCAGATAACAACCATTTGGTCGGGGGGGACTAATTGTAAAGGCCTGCCGGCAACAATTAAAGGGGGGTTAATATAATGATAATCATTTACATCTATAGCGCTGCTGATCGCTTTTCCGCGCCTGATGCAGCGTTTGCTGAATTTTCACACGCAGATCCATGGCACGGTATCCGCCAGTCTCTCTGATCGCTTCCTGGAAACAACCCACACTCCAGCGACGCAACACGCCAGTTCAGCTGCAGACGCAGATTGTATAGCACTGGGAAAGCTTGCAACGCCGGGTGGCAATGATATAAATCATACTGTTCATACCCGGCACCGGTATTATTCGCAACATGGGCCATGCAATGGAAACAGAACGTCGTGACAACTAACAGGGAAAAGACAGGGGAAGTTCAAAAGACACTTTTTTCATGTCTCAGAAGCAACCGTTCTGTGGCACGATATTTTATCGTCATAGTCATTACCCAAGGGCTGTTATCTGCCTGTACAACTGCGCCTTCAGAACCAGTACAAACTCAGCCGGGCATAATCATTGAAGACACGTCTACGGATGTGGATCCTCTGTTCACCGAACAGACCTATATTCACAACAACCGGCTTTACATTCAGTTCAAGCATCTCACGGAAACAATAGACGGTTTCGCCCTTCTTACTGAACCGAATGAATCTGAGTATAAAGAGTCTTCTTCCAACCTGAACCTGCAACGTGCGATCAGACAACACAACGGCCTCCCCATCGTACAGTTAACACAAATAAGCCGGCAAGAATGGATCGAACATACCAGTGAATTGCGTGCACTGCCGACTGCCGGTGCTGCCTTGTGGCGTGAGTTTCGTGACCGGCTGATTGCAGGCATCACACCTCGTGAACAAAATAGCGGCATCGTCATAGAATTCCTCAAACAGGATGAACTGTTATTTTATTATGACGAACAGGGACTGTTACGATCGACTTCAGTAAATGAAAAGCCGCTAGCAACTCGCATCGATAAAACATACAAGTTCAGTGAATTGCTGGTAGATGCAACCGCCTTATTAGATGAGTATATCTCCGCAGCTCATGGGGCAAATGGATCGGAAATACTGTTCAACACAGGTGATACCTCAACCTACGGCTATCCGTTTGTATACATGAACAAGCATGCCGGGCAGGTCGTTTTTATACGCCGACCATCAGATAACGATCAATGCTGCGCCCCTTCCTTAAACTTACTGCCACAAGCCGTTGTGCATACGACAGACAGTCACCTTACCGGCATTTTATATCAGACAATCGGATCAGTAGCGCGGTTGTTTACACTGGTTTCATACAAGGTTATTGATACCGTCACTCCCAAACCCCTAATGTTACTCAATCACCAACCAATCCCGCCAGTCGCCGATAACGAACCGATGGACTCTGAACTATGGGAACAAGAACTGAATGATTTAGCCTCTTCACCACAATCGCAGGGAACAATTGAATACCTAGTCGATGGAGCGGCTTTCTTCTCTCGTATGATTGAACAGATACATGCTGCAAAAGAATCTATCGATATCCGCGTCTACATATTTGATACAGATCATTACGCATTGCAATTAGCAGATCTACTCAAAAAACGCTCGAAAGAAATCAGGGTACGTGTCCTTGTCGATGGTCTCGGCAGCATTACAGCTGCAGCAGTTGACTCTCCCTACCAGGCTGTTGAGCACCAACGCCCATCGAATATCATTACATACCTGAAAACAAATTCAGACATAGAAGTTCACATGGTACACAATCCCTGGTTAACAGGTGATCATACAAAAACAATCCTGATCGACAAAAAATTTGCTTACGTCGGCGGCATGAACCTCGGTCGTGAGTACCGTTATGACTGGCATGATCTGATGGTTGAACTGCAAGGCCCGATTGTCGATGAAATACAGACGCATTTTGAGAAAGCCTGGCGACAGCAGTCTTTCCTGGGTGACATACGCGCATTCTTTTACCTCCCGGGAGAACCGGTAAACAAACCCCAGGCGAATGACATACCAATACGATTGCTTCTGACCAGGCCGGGTGACTCACAAATACTCCGCACACAACTCGCTGCAATAAACTGGGCAAAGCAACGCATCTACATTCAGAATGCCTACTTTACTTCGGACGATATTATCTTTGAACTTGCACAGGCAAGGCGCAGAGGTGTTGACGTGCGCGTTATCATTCCCTACCAGTCTGACAGCGGCGTTATTAACCGAAGCAACGTGAAGGCAATGAATGCGATGCTCGATAACGGCATCAGGGTTTTTATTTACCCGGGAGAGTCACATATCAAGGGCGCTGTTTATGATGGCTGGGTTTGCCTGGGTTCCGCCAACTTCGACCAGCTCAGTCTGCGTATGAACAAGGAATTGAACATAGCCACATCAGACCCTACAGCAGTGCAAGGTTTTCTTGACGAAGTCATGTACCCCGATTTTAAAAAGTCTGTCGAACTGAAAGAGCCGTTGCCCGAGAAGTGGAGCGATTTCCTGATGGAAACGATTGCTGACCAGTTGTGATCAAGTGATAAAGATCAGTAATTCGGGCCAGAGCTGTTACTCTGGCCCTAAGCAAATTTGTACCAACTATTCGCAGTCAGCTTCCAGAATAACTGAATATTCGTCCTTGCTGAGTTTTCCGTCCTTGTTTTTATCCAGTTCATTCAAAGTCTTTTTTACACCGGCGGCCTTGGCAGCACCGAATTCCTTTGCATCCACGAAATTATTGCCGTCAACATCAGCTTTCTTGAACTCAGGAATCTCCTTTTCTTCGGCGAAGGCTGCGGCTGATGTGAGGGCCAACAGGCCGGCCATAATAACGGTTTGTAGTACTTTCATTACAACTTACTCCTACTGGTTAATCAGTCGGATCAGGTGGAAATCTGAAGCGATACAGAATCCGTTGATCTGGCTGAACTTGATTAAGGAAACAATCAGATGATTTTTATGAATCTTGATATTTGTGTCAGAGGTTTTCTGTCCTAAAGCAATTCGTCATAACAAGCGTTAGTGGCGGTGAACCAGACTGCGCACCAGTGGATACAGGTGTTCGGTCTCATCCTGGATGCGGTCCAGCACGATATTGAACAGTTCGTCGGTATCGTCCAGAAACTGTTCATGACTGTTGATTTTCAGTGATTTTTTCTTGCTTTTCGCATCACACCACTGCTTGGTAAAGTCCTTGAGTATTTTCTTTACTTCAATCGATCCCGACATGAAGTTTTTTGCCACGTTGTTGATGTTTTTGTCCGGGCTTTTGAGCAAATCGCTGTACATATCCCTGTCAACAACATCGATATGCTCTTTTACCAGCTCCATGTATCTGTAAAAAAGATCACAGCAGGACCCCGTATCGCACATGGAACGGTCCTCAAAAAGGTATCGCAATACATTCGACAACTCCGTTATACGATGATTTTGTTCGTGTAGCTCTTCGTAGGTAGTCATCCTCTTCTCCAGCAAATATTTAGTAATTTCAACGTTATACTACCCAAATCATCTCAAAACAGTGACTCAGATAAATAGTGTTGGAGCCAGTATAAAACTACATTCCGGTGTTCTGCAATATTAAAAAGACACGCCGCTGTGGCTAAAACGTGGTGGTTTTGGAGGGATCCGGGCCGCTGGGGTGATTGCCCGAACATAGCGAATCCCAGGCGGACACGACTGATTTCTGTGCCTCGGTATTTTTTTCCCATAGTAGCGATTGCGGGATTGTATCCAGCTGGATCACGCGCTCCGGGTGCCCTTTGGGGAAATCAGCCTGGTGGTCAAAGAAAATGAAGCCATTGACCGGCACGCCGGGTATACAGGCTGAGACAGCATTCACCTGGTAGTCGAGATCGACCAGCGGATTTTTGAAATGATAACTCTTCCCATCCAGGATCTGGCTCCACTCCTCGATATTGTCCGCACAGAATATGCTGCCGGGGTACTGCTTGAACATCACCAGGCCGATGCCATCGGGGAGCATCAACAAGCGGTCAATAATGAAATAACCGCCGAGGCCGTCCGGGCAACGGAAATTGGTGATCTGTTTAATTCCCAGCCGATTAAGGTGATAACGTGTTTTGATATTCAGCCAGACATACCGGATTTTATTGCGCCCGAGGAAAAGGATGATGGCGAGTACCACCGTCACGATCAGCACAATGAAAGACAGATACTGATCGAAATAATGAGTAACCGATTGATATAGTTCGCTTGCTGTCATGCGTCATGGCCGTGGTGGTTCTTATTATTACAAATATTCAAACGGGAGAACGGCACATTAGCATTTACAGTAACGCCTCCAGCAACAGCTAGATAATGAAGACCGTTTCGGCTACAAATAGTTTCACCAGACCTGCATGCTAAAATAGTCAATATATAGTCACTCGTATTATTCCAATACTTGAACATCCACAGGTCAAAATATACATCAAGCTTCTGTATTTTAAGGAACAAACCGGGTATATCGCCACACTAACTTCATGATTCATGAATACTCACCTATGCTTATATAAAAAAACAAAAGTGAGTGATTTCCATCCGTGATATCGACACCGGAAAAGTGTTAAATTTTAACAAACAGTATGAAGCATAAAGTCCTGATAATCATGTTAGTCGCGCTGTTCTGCTTACAAGCAGTTGCAGTACAAGCCACTGACTTCGACAAGTGCATTGCTGAACTGCAATCCAAGGCTAAACAGCAAGGTTTCTCTGCTCAGATTGTGAATGACGTATTGGCAAATCTACAGCTGCAGCCGCGCGTTATCGAACTGGACCGCTCACAACCTGAATTCACCCAGACTTTTGCAAATTATTACTATCGACGCGTCACGCCTGAGCGCATCAAGCGCGGGCAGGACTTGCTGAAAAAACACGAGCCTTACCTGGCCGGGCTTACGAAAAAATACGGCGTACCCGGACGCTACCTCGTAGCATTCTGGGGACTGGAGACAAACTTCGGCAGCTATCTCGGCACCATGCCGATACTGGATTCCCTCGCAACCCTGGCCTGCGACCAGCGGCGCAGTGAATTTTTTACCGTTGAACTCATGCAGGCACTGACATTGCTGCAACGGGAGTCACTGACCCCCGATACCTTGCGCGGCTCATGGGCCGGCGCGATGGGACACACGCAATTCATGCCCTCAGCGTACAACCGCTATGCCATCGACGGTGACGGTGACGACCGTATCAACTTATGGCAAAGCGAGCTGGATGCGCTAGCCAGCGGGGCAAATTACCTTGCCCACCTTGGCTGGCAAAAAGGCGAACGTTGGGGACGGGAAATTCTGCTGCCCGCGGACTTCGCCTATAGCCGTACCAGCCTGAGCAACAGGCTTGCTCTCAACGAATGGAAAATGCTTGGCGTCAAGTTTGCCAACGGGGCAACTATCCCGGAGATCGACATGGAGGCATCCGTGCTGCTTCCTGCAGGTCACAAGGGCCCGGCATTTCTGGTCTATGCCAATTTCAATGTAATGATGCGCTGGAACCGCAGTGAATACTACGCACTGGCTGTGGGCTTGCTGGCAGACCAGCTCATCGGCGCCGGCCAGCTCACACAACCGCCTTCCACTGAAGAAGTTGCACTCAGCCGCATTACGGTCGAGAAGATGCAACAACAGTTGAACTACCTGGGATTCGATGCCGGCGAAATCGACGGCGTCATGGGTTCGATGACCCGCTCTGCCCTGCGCAGTTACCAGGCCTCAAACGGGCTGGTAGCCGACGGCTATCCCGACACCACCACACTGTGCGCGCTCAAAGTGCTCGCCGGCCACACATCATGCCTGTAAGCACCGCACAGGAAGCTACGCACCGCAATTACGGTGCATTAATAACCGGTGCTGCACTGATTGCCCTTATAACCATCGTAGTGTTATTACAGAGTGAAAGATGGTCCACGGTTTATAAGCCACTGCCTGATTTTGCAGCGTATGAACAGGTGGATGAAATGAAAGCCGCTTTCATTGATTACCTGTCACCGATCATCGAGTACAACAACGATAAAATCCTCGATAAAAGAAACAGGTTACAAAATATACACGACAAGCTCGAATCGGGACGAACGCTAACCTATTTTGAAAAGTCCTGGCTGAAACAAACGGCGAAGGATTTCAATGTGAAGCTGAAAAAAAAGGGTGATCTTGAAGTAACACAAGACCTTCTCGCCAAGGTAGATATCATACCCGTGAGCCTGGCTGTAGCGCAGGCTGCTCAGGAGTCATCATGGGGGCGATCGAGATATGCCGTGCAGGCTAACAACCTGTTCGGACAATGGTGTTACAAACGAGGCTGTGGCGTGGTCCCGGCCAAGCGCCCGAAAGATGCCAAACACGAAGTACGCAAGTTCGATAATGTGTCGACTGCAATAAGAAGTTACATCCATAATCTCAACTCTCATCATAAATACGAGAAGCTTAGGACACTACGCGCGCAACTCAGGAAATCCGACAAGTCCATCGAAGGCGAAGACCTGGTAGAAGGCCTGTTGTATTACTCTGAACAGCGCGAAAAATATATTAAAGACATCCGTCTTATGCTCAAGCAATACAAACTGGCGCGCACGCAACAGTTAAACGCGGTGGCACAAAAAAAGGGGTAAGTGTTAAACCTGAACCAGGTGATTCCGTGTTGAATGCCGGTAGCGAAACAGGATTGCGACAAAATA
>JAASSE010000208.1 GCA_021768055.1 Gammaproteobacteria bacterium
CGTGTTGTGGCCATTCTGACAACTGGCAGATCCTGGTCGGCGGCAGGTTGTTGTCATGGGCATAACCACGCTTGCCCTGGCCGCGTGTGAGTATGAGCTTGATCACGCAACGCGACAGCCCGGTGGCAGCAAGGGCGGCGTGAATGTCATGGTGAAACACCTGCTTGCCGGGGAACGTGATTTGCAGCTGTGCTGCGCCCTGCTGCATGCGTTCAAGATGCTGGCTGAGAAACTGTGGCTTTGCGTTGTTGCAGGCGATGGTTTCGAACAGGCCATCACCATAGTGCAGGCCGCGGTCGTTAACCGGGATGTGTGCCGCGTTAATTCCGTTTATGAGGGTATAGCTCACTGTTCTATTCCGAATGCGCGCAACAGGCCCTTGGCCTTGGCGCGCGTTTCCGCCAGTTCGTGTTCGGCATCGGAGTCTGCGACGATACCACCACCTGCCCTGAAGCTGACATCGCTGCCTCTGCGTACCAGTGTTCGAATAAGGATATTGAGGTCCATGTTGCCGTTGCGGTTAATGTAGCCGATCGATCCCGTGTAAGCACCACGCGCCTGTTGTTCCATTTCTGCCAGAATTTCCATGCAGCGCACCTTGGGACAGCCTGTAATGGTACCACCCGGGAACACCGCGCGGATTACATCTGCGGGTGAAACGCCCTCGGCAAGTTCGCCTTTGACATTGGATACGATGTGGTGAACGTGCTGATAGCTTTCCAACGTCATCAGCTCATTGACCTTGATGCTGCCGGGTATGCAGATGCGGCCAAGGTCATTACGTTCAAGGTCGATCAACATGATGTGTTCGGCCTGTTCCTTGGGATGCGTCATTAACTCGTCAGCCAGTTCGCTGTCTTCGACATCATCATTCGAGCGCGGACGTGTACCAGCGATCGGGCGCGTTTCCACGGTGCCGTTATGCACACTAACCAGTCTTTCCGGCGATGAACTGATAACCGTTATTTGCGGTAACTTCGCCAGCACTGCAAAGGAACCCGGATTGGCTGCAGCGAGTCGGTTGAAAATGCTGACATCCGATGTCCCGGGATCTATGTGCAGGCTCCAAGGTCGGGACAGGTTGGCCTGGAAGATGTCACCGTCGACGATGTACTGCTTGATGCGCGCCACCTGCTGTAAATAGGGCCCGGGATCAGCCTCGACGATGTCTGTAACACGGATGTCATCATCACTGGCTGACTGTGCAGCATCGGCAAAGTCCTGCTCGATGCGGTCCAGTAAGTGCGCGTATGCCGGCTCGGCCACGGCGATGGTCTGATCATTTTGATGGTCATAAATGACCGCAGCGGGACAGCGTACTGCCATAGCTACGGATTCATCATGCGCCCCGGTGGGCAGATCCAGTACCGGTTCGATTTCCGCAGCCAGTTCATAGGAAAGATAGACAAACCAGCCACCGGTAAACGGCAGCTCGTCATCAACACTGGTGTGTTCGATATTTTCTTCATGCCACCAGTTGTGCAGTGCATCGAGAAAACCCGCATCGAGTTCCGAGGTTTCACGGTCGTACAGTTCCAGTGACTGCTGGGGCCAGGCGAACAGTATGTCAAACCGGCTGTTGTTGCCCGCGGCCGTGCTAACCAGCAGATAAGGGTATTGTTCTGTGTTGTACTGGTAGAGGTCGGTCAGCCGGTTGTTACCGGAAATCGTACGGGAGTGGAAATGCATTGCCTGATGGTCTGATCAGACGGCTGATCGATTAACCCGGTTTTTTGAATACTAGGGTACCGTTGGTACCGCCGAATCCGAATGAATTGGACAGTGTTACATCGACCTTCATATCGCGGGCCGTGTTCGGTACGTAATCAAGGTCGCAGCCTTCACCCGGATTTTCAAGATTGATCGTGGGCGGAGCAACCTGGTCTTTAATCGCCATTACCGAGAACACGGCTTCAACGCCACCGGCGGCACCGAGTAAATGCCCGATCATGGACTTGGTGGAACTCACCGCAAGCTTGTTGGCGGCGGGGCCGAATGCCGACTTGATCGCATTGGTTTCGGCGATATCGCCGGCCGGTGTCGATGTGCCATGCGCATTAACATAATCAACATCTTCGGGGTTCAAGCCGGCATCCGCCAGTGCGTTCTTCATGCACTGGGCAGCGCCGCTGCCGTCAGTTACCGGCTGTGTCATATGATAGGCATCGCTGTTCAGTCCAAACCCGGCCACCTCGGCATAGATGGTGGCGCCGCGCGCTTTTGCCATGTCGTATTCTTCCAGTACCAGCACGCCGGCACCGTCACCGAGAATAAAACCGTCCCGGTCCTTGTCCCAGGGCCGGCTCGCGTGCGCCGGGTCATCGTTGCGGGTTGACAGCGCACGTGCTGCAGCAAACCCGTTGAGGCCCAGCGGTGATGAAGCCTTTTCTGCACCGCCGGCTATCATCACGTCGGCATCGCCGTAAGCAATCATGCGTGCGGCCTGGCCGATGCTGTGCGTGCCGGTTGAACAGGCTGTCACCAGCGCAATATTCGGACCCCGGATGCGATGCTTGATGGAGAAGTTGCCGGAAATCATGTTGATGATCGAGCCGGGAATCAAAAACGGCGAGACCTTGCGTGCACTGCCTTCCAGCATCTTGATATGATTGGCTTCGATCATCGGCAGACCGCCGATACCGGAACCGATGGCAACGCCTATTCTGCCTGCATTCTCTTCGGTAATTTCAATGCCGGAATCGGCCAGTGCTTCTTCCGCAGCAACCATACCGTAATGGATGAAGCCATCCATCTTCTTCTGGTCTTTTTTGGGAATGACATCGGAGGCGTCAAAGTTTTTGACGGTCGCAGCGATATGAACCGGATATTCAGAAACGTCGTACTCGGTTATTTTTTCAACACCGTTGGTGCCGGCAACGATATTGCTCCACGATTCCTTGAGATCAAGGCCCACCGGTGAAACAATACCCAAGCCGGTTACAGCAACACGACGCATACTACGCCCTGACAATTTTGTCTGATTTGTCTTGTAAGCAGTCTGTTAGACAGACTGTATTAAGAATGGTTGATTACTCGCTGTGTTCGTTTACGTAATCAATCGCCTGTTGAATTGTTGTTATTTTCTCGGCTTCTTCGTCCGGAATCTCACATTCAAACTCTTCTTCTAAAGCCATCACAAGCTCGACCGTGTCGAGTGAATCAGCGCCGAGATCATCGACGAACGATGCAGCATTGGTAGCCTGGTCTTCAGTTACGCCTAACTGCTCGATGACAATCTTGCGAACGCGTTCTTCGGCTGTGCTCATGTAGTTTATCCTCTTGTTATGATCAGTCTAGAGCTGCGCGGTATTGTAGTTAATAACCGCCCAGCTTTCCACTGTGTCTGTGAAAAAGAAATTGGTTTAAATAAGTGTTAAAAACCTTTTAATAACAGTAAGTTATATTATTATTTTAATGTACTTTAATATGTGTGTGACACGCTTTGAGCGGCAAAATCCCTATGACATGTACATGCCTCCGTTCACATGCAGGGTTTCACCGGTGATATACGCTGCGTCCGGGCCCGCGAGGAAGGTCACCGCGTGGGCAATATCAGCCGGGTCGCCGAGACGGTTCAGCGGGATCTGCGAGATCAG
>JAASSE010000209.1 GCA_021768055.1 Gammaproteobacteria bacterium
ACCACTGAAGCATCGAACACGACCAGAACAACTTCGTTGTGACCGGTCTCACCCGAACACACTTCCTGGTAGGTCGGGTTTCTGGTAAAGCCTGCCGAGTAACCCACCGCCGTGGTAAACACACCATCCAGTTCCCAGAATTTTTTCTCGGCACCCCAGAAACAGCCCATGCCGAAGATGATTTGCGACAGCTGTTCGGGAAACGGCGGTCTGAGCGGATTACCATTGACATAATGCGCATCAGCCACGGGCATGACTTCATCCCGTCCCGGCAGTGCGGTTTCCACGGTCGGCATCACCGATTTTTTATGCATAAAAATCGACATGTATTCATTATATCTCTGTTCGGGGATCAGGATTTGCTGCGCGCGACCAGGTCCAGCAGGGTCTGCTTGCCGACAGTGTTATCGATGGACTGGTTGATGGAGTCGATCAGTTCATCAACACTTGTGTCAGAAGACAGATTTCGCGGGTTTAGATGCGTGCTTTCCTGGGCGCTGCGTACTGCGTTCCAGATTTCCTGAACGGTTATATGGTCCAGCGGTTTTCCCGGCATATAAACACGTTTCTTGTCACAGCTTTCCGATAGTAGGCCGTTATGCTTGAGCGCATCGACGACAAGCTGCAAGGCTTCGGTCGCGATATCAAGATTTAATGCCAGTTTATGTTCAGTGAGTTTTTCGGTGTCATTATAAAAACTCTGGCCAACACGAAGCATCACCATCAAACCGATTTTTTCGCGCAAACGCGAGCTCAGTCTCAAAATCTGTTGTCTGGATGAGGTGCGTTCTGGATGTTGATGATAAAAAGATACACTGGCTCCAATCAGTAGTATCAGCCAGCTCAGATAGAGCCAGATCATAAATATAATAAGTACAGCGAAACCTGAATAGATGGCCGAATAATTGGTTGAGCCGGCAACAAATGCCGAGAAAACCCAACCCGTCAGCTTCCATAATATTGTTGCGACGACGGCGCCGACCAGCGCCGACTTGAGTTTTACTTTCTTGTTTGGAACAGCAAGATAAATAAAAGTAATCGCTGCGATAATAAGCAGAAACGAGGCAAGTGCACTGCCAAACCTGATCACCGTACCAAGCGACTCCATGGAGGCGAGAGCATTGGCAACGGCCGAGTTGCTGATTGATGCTGTTAAACCTATTGCTGTAAAAATCAGCACCGGGCCTATCATGACAACGCTGATATATTCTGAAATGCGTTGTACCAGAACGCGGCTTTCCCGGATGCGCCAGGTATGGTTTAGCGCCTGCTCAATTTTGGTCAACAGGGAAACTACCGTGTAGATAAGAAATATAAGACTTAATGTGCCGAGTACCTTGACGTTAACATTATCGACAAAGTCAATGACCTTGTTCGTGATCTCTACACCTTGTTCACCAAGAGGCTCGAGCATGGACAGCATCAGGGGTTCGAATTGATTGTGTACACCAAACCCCTTCAGTACAGAGAAGCTGACGGCAAGCAATGGCACCAGCGACAGCAGGGTTGTATAAACCAGGCCCATAGCCCTGAGTGTCGGCAGGCCGCTGGCGATATCGCGGGATGTCGCCTGGGTGATGCGCGCCATCCGGATCAGCCATGACTGCCACTGCGGCAGGCTTGCAACATCCGTTTCCCACAGTACGTGGTTGATCCGGCCTTTAATGTCGTCCAGGGTCATGGGCTGCTGGGGCTGATTTCACGTTGTTTTAACCGGAATGACTGATAATCCGGTTCCGTCAGGTAGGCCTTCTGGTTGACATACTCGAGCACGCCCAGCAAACGGTAATACTGGACAACCGAAGCGATGCGTATGATTTCCTTGCCCTTATGGTCAAAGAAAATAAGTGTTGGTGTATAGAATATATTGAGTTCGCTTGCCCAGTCCCTGGCAGTCATTTCCTTGCCATCTGGTGTTATTACTGGCGTATCAGACCACATGTCGAGCTGTACAACATTCATATTTTCGATTTCCTTTAGAGTGTCATCTTCACTCAATGGTCCGGAATGAAGTAGATCGCATGCATGGCAATCACCCTGCTCGAAAATAACAGCGAGGTGTTTTGTACTGTCTTTAAAAAGTTTGTTGAGTTTATATGGTGGTTGGGAAAAGAAATCCCTGTCTGTCAAACCGCCAAGCATGAAAAATGCTCCGGGTTCGGCGCGCTCGAGATATTCTTTGAAAGTTTCTTCCTTGTAAAAACCCTCAGTAACATATTTCAGCGCGGCTCTAAATTTATAAGGCGGGTAATAGCCTCTTAATCGAAACACAGGTTTGCCCTTGTTATCATAGAAGACAAGAGACGGTGTGAAATTGGTCTTATAGCGGATTGACAGGTCGCGCTCGGAATAGATTTCACCGTTGGTATCGGTAATGTCCTCAATACCCCAGATATCGATCGGGATGATGTCATAATGTTCACGGATATAATGCTCAATATCGGGGGCGCCAATATTTTCTTGCAGAAACTGCTCACAATATGCGCAGCGTTTCTGACCAAAATACACCATGATGCCGTTCTTGCCGGCAGCGACTGCTTCCTTGATATCCTCGTTTAAATCACCCACGGTGTATTTAAACCAGTCCGGGTAAACCAGCTCTTCCTCTAGCATGGTATCGTCGAATTGAAGAAAGGCGTCATCCTTGTCAGCGAAGCTGTAAGTGGAGACAAGTAAGCAAAGAAAAACCAGCGATAACCGGTTCAACAGTCCATGTTCAGATATTTTTACAAGACAACGTGCCATCTGATTAACTTTACATAACGACAAGGCGGATAGTAAGCGTAAATGTATTAAACGACAGTCTGCAGTAATATAAGTTTAGTTTATCAATGTCTTTTGGAATGCATGATATAGAGAAAAAACCTGCTCAGCCAGCTGCAATAATGTTGCTGGGCACGCACTGTCCGCACTGCCCCGCGGTACTGGGCAGCTTGTCTGAATTGGTCAAGCAGGGCGTGTTGTCCAGCCTCGAGGTGATCAACCTGGAGCAGCGCCCGGATATCGCGGAACAGCTGGGCGTGCGCTCTGTGCCCTGGGTCAAGATCGGCGAGTTCGAGCTGGCCGGGTTGCGCAGCAAGGCCGAACTGCAGTCCTGGGCGGAAAAAGCGGCTTCCGGGGAAGCTTACAGCGACTACTTCGAGGAGTTGCTGGGTGAAGGCAAGGTCAGGCAGGTGCTCGATATGATCAATAATAACAAGCAGTTACTTGAACACGTCACCGGCCTGATCGGTGATCCGGAAGCAAAGATAAATGCCAGGCTCGGCGCCGGCGTGATCATGGAGGAGTACGAGGGGCGCCCCGAGCTGGTCGGCTTGATACCGGCATTGACGCAGCTGTTAAAGCACGAGGATGCGCGTGTGCGCAGCGACGCCTGCCATTACCTGTCGCTCACGCACGATACTTCAGTCGCAGCAATTATCCAGCCACTGCTGGATGATGCTAATGACGAGGTGCGAGAGGTAGCGCGCGAAAGTCTTGATGTGTTGAAACATGCCAGCTGATGTAACCCCTGCAATCAGTGTGCTGATGCCGTTTCATAATGCGGCGGAAACGCTTGGGGAGAGTATTGGC
>JAASSE010000210.1 GCA_021768055.1 Gammaproteobacteria bacterium
ATTGAAAATGGCGGCACATCCATGTACCGCATGGAAACTCTGAATTAATCAGAGTTTCCTTAAAGGATAAACAAGGTCAGGCTTGCTTGAGTGTTGTTATACATTGAGGATAATTTCTGCAGAGAATGCACTCTCGCGTCCATCGGTATCGACGGTAGTCATCACTGCATAGTAGGTGCCGGAAGCCAGAGACAGGTTATCAACCTCAAACGTATCAGCATAAGCATCATTGATATCAACCTGTTGCGTGTAAGCGCCTTGTACGGTTCCGTAGTAGATCCGGTAACCGGCAATTTCCGACATTGCAATAGGTGATTCATCATCTCTTGCAACAGGAGCTACCCAGCTCATAACTGCACCTGAAGGACTGGTCATGCTGACCTGGTTTGCAGCATCGGAAGCAAACTGGCCAACATTCTCTGAACCATTACAGGCGACCAGCTGAAGGATGGCGAGCAGGGCAATCAGAGTTTTAGTGATTTCTTTGTATGACCAGGTGGCTTTCATGATGTTTCCCCAAAAATAATTAGCTGTGTTCGTTGTTGTTATGCTGATTAAAGTAGCTATCAGTGAAGCCGGATTTGAACCAGTTCACACATTCTTGAGATATGGCCCGGTGGGTGGATTATTTTTGAAGAGGTTCACAAAAAAACAGGTGATAACTGTCCGAAATCGATGCAACAAGTCTGGATAATCCGGGTTTTTGTCCAACGCGGGGAAATATAGTTCCTGCCCGCGCCTAATATTTGTTATCTTTCGGGTTCGAAATCACTACTCACAGCCCCGGAGGCGGTATGTCTGAGGTCAAGATCCTGCTCGAAGAAAGCGATATCCCCAAACAGTGGTACAACGTCGTGGCCGATATGCCGAATCCGCCCGCACCTCCGCTGGGGCCGGACGGGAATCCCATAGGCCCGGAAGCGCTGGGCGCGATCTTCCCGATGGCATTGATCGAGCAGGAGGTATCGGCAGATCGCTGGATCGATATCCCGGAGCCGGTGCGTGAAATTTACCGCCTGTGGCGGCCTAGCCCGCTGTACCGCGCGCATCGGCTGGAACAGATGCTCGGTACGCCGGCCAAAATCTATTACAAGTACGAGGGCGTGAGCCCGGCCGGCTCGCACAAGCCCAATACCGCCGTGGCCCAGGCTTATTACAACAAGCAGGCCGGTATCAAGCGCCTCTCTACCGAAACCGGGGCGGGCCAGTGGGGCTGTGCGCTATCCCTGGCGGGACAGATGTTCGGGCTCGACATCCGTGTTTACATGGTCAAGGTCAGTTACGAGCAGAAGCCGTATCGCCGCTCCATGATGCATACCTGGGGTGCCGAGGTGCTGGCCAGCCCGACGGACCAGACCGAGGCAGGGCGCAAGATTCTTGCCGGCGAACCGGATACAACCGGATCGCTCGGCATTTCCATCTCAGAGGCGGTGGAGGAGGCAGCCTCACGCGAGGATACGAATTACGCACTGGGCTCGGTACTGAATCATGTACTGCTGCACCAGACTATTATCGGCCAGGAAGCCAAGACGCAGCTTGAGAAAGTCGGCGACTATCCCGATATGGTGTTCGCCCCCTGCGGTGGCGGCTCCAATTTCGGCGGCATCGCATTTCCATTCTTTGCCGACAAGGCGGCAGGCAAGGAGGTCAGGCTGGTTGCGGTGGAGCCGACTTCATGCCCGACCCTGACCAAGGGCGAATATGCGTATGATTTTGGTGATACCGTTGGCCTGACACCGCTATTAAAAATGTATACCCTGGGCCATGACTTCATCCCGCCCGGTATTCATGCCGGCGGCCTGCGCTACCACGGTGACTCGGCGCTGGTTTCACAGCTGTATAATGAGGGTTTGGTCGAGGCGGTTGCGGTGCCGCAGATAGCAACGTTTGAAGCGGGCGTGATGTTTGCCCAGGCCGAGGGCATTATCTCTGCACCGGAATCCAATCATGCCATCCGTGCCTGCATCGATGAAGCGCTGCTCTGCAAGGAGAGCGGGGAAGCAAAAACGCTGCTGTTCAACCTATCCGGTCATGGTCATTTCGATATGGCGGCCTATGAACGATACTACAATGGTGAACTGGAAGACTATGATTACCCGGAAGAGGCCATCAAGCAGTCGATGCAGAATATTCCGAAGGTAGCCAGCGCCTGATAAAGGATTCTGGCCGCGTTATGATCATGCCATATCGGTAGACCATATCGGCCAGAAACCACCCAGCAGTAGTGCACCGAGCACGGTGCAGGCAAGACCGGCCTTCGGTTTCCCGTTGTTCATTAACAGTAATCCGCCATACATCAGCCAACCCCAGGGTGTTAGCAACGACATCAGCAGTCCCAACGGGTACATGGAAAACAGGACCTCAATACCGGCAAGCTTGCCCGGTGATAACTGATCAATCACATACCAGCTTGGGATGGAAATCATCAGTGCGGACACCGGGCCCATCATCAGCCAGAAGCTTAATGTTTTTATCGAAATATTCTTCATAACAAGGTGGCTTGTCTGCAGCCAGTGGGTGGTCAGGGTCCGGTTACCTCCCTTTCCCTGTCTTCAAAGGTGCAACCGGTTTCATGGATATGGCCGGGGTAACGCTCGGTAAATGCAACGCACAGTTCCTTACGGGTGAGCCATCTGCCGTCATCGGCAACGCAATATTCTGTGTTCAGCTTCTTTTCTTCATCCTTGAATATTTCATACAGTTCCACGTTGTCCGGTTTGATCTTGTGTTCGTCAAGATGCTCCACCAGGGCGCAAATCGTATCAGCAAAATATGAATAGTATTCATCATTGTCGATGATTTTCACGCGGGCTTCATACGTATAGGGAATGTCTTCCTCGTATTTTGATTTCGGACCAATGATTTTTCCCAACAATCCCATTTTGATTATCTTCGCGTCATCAACAAACTCAGACCAGGGCTTTTGCACACAGGCGTTTTGGTAAATGTTTACGGATATCAGCCGGGCTATGCATGGTCAGGTTTTTGTCCAGATCAAAGCAGATGGATTTGGCCACTGCATCGGGAAACTGGTTGCGCAACTCGCCAAGAAACGCAGGCGCTGACACAACCAGCAGCTTTTCAAATTTGTTTGCCTTGCGTGCATCGTCCAGGTGCCTGGCAATGCGTTTTGCAAAATCGATGATTTCCTGTTCCTTGGGTTCAATCGCATCCTGGTAAGCATGTCCGCCAGCGCCACCTCCGCCCTTGGATTTACCGGGTAGATCGCTATCCATTTCCTGTTCGTGTAAGCGTCCTTCCGGATGTAATAAGGTTTCTACTTCATCTAATGCAGCAGTTGATGATTCTGCTGAAAAAATACGTCCACGGCTGCTGTCTGCAACAAGTACCCAGGTTTTCATTTATACACCTCTTCATTTATGACTGTTTTACATTGAACAACAGTATCGGCTGACTATACCATGACAAGGGTCAAATTCACTATAAACACCTGAAAACTTTAAGTAAAACCGTGTGTTACCTTTGCCTAAGCTGTTCGGCCCTGCCATACCAGATACAGTTTGTGAACTTCCATAACGACGGTCACCGTCAGG
>JAASSE010000031.1 GCA_021768055.1 Gammaproteobacteria bacterium
CATAACCTTCCGCACGTAACTGTGTGAGAATATGTTCGGAATCTACAGTGGCCTTGGGACAGCCGAGGCTAACGAATCCAATACGGTGTTTTGGGGATGTTGATGTCATAACCCGAATAGTCGTGAAAAAGGCCAGTATTTTACCTGATAGAAGTCATTTGTCTTTCGTCGTTCGTCTTTGATGCATTGACGAATGATGAACGACCAATAACCAAAGACCTGATTTTAATGAGTGAATATGAGGAAAAGTTTGGATCACTGGCACGTGTCTACGGTGAAGACGTGTGTGGGTCGCTGGCAGAGGCGCATGTGTGCGTGATAGGTATCGGCGGTGTCGGATCGTGGGCAGTTGAAGCGCTGGCCAGGTCCGGCGTCGGCAGGCTCACGCTGGTGGATGGCGACAGCATCACGCGCGGCAATATGAACCGGCAGATACACACACTGGAGTCAACACTGGGTCAGTCAAAAGTGTATGCGATGCAATCGCGCGTGATCGATATCAACGAAGCCTGTGAGTGCCATGCAATAGAAGAATATATTTATGATGAAAACCTGCGCGCTATCGTTGAGCGCGAAACAAACGGTAACAAATATGACTGTGTAATCGATGCTATTGACAGCATCAGGTACAAGGCTGCAATCATTTACTGTGCCAGGCGCAACAAGATACCAATCGTTACCACCGGGGGTGCGGGTGGTTTGACGGATCCAACCAGAATCGAAGTAGCTGACCTGACGCGCACGTGGAATGATCCGCTGGCTGCAACTGTGCGTTCACGTTTGCGTTTCAAGTACGGCTATACAAGAAATCAAAAACGGACCTTTGGTGTACCCTGCGTGTTCTCATCCGAGCAGCAGCGCTATCCGGACAAAGACGGCAAGCCAGGCTATTGCAAGCCCGGTATCGCAGGTTTAACGCTGGATTGCAGTTATGGTTATGGCTCAGTTGCTGCAGTAACTGCGAGCTTTGGTTTTGCAGCTGCCAGTAAAGCCATTGAGCTTGTCGTAAAAAATCGACAGCGGCAGTCTGCCTGAGTTTTAACGTGACGATAAATAGATCATTAATACCAGCAAGGCAAGTAAAATAGTCCAACCCAGCAGATACAGGGTGCGTGACTGCTTGACCTTGCTGGCTTCCAGCCATGTTCTCGGGCCAATCCCTTTAAACAGAAATACCAGTTTTGCAGATAGATTAATGCAGACGATATTAATGGCTAGTATCAGTGTTGCACCGAGAGCGCCCTCGTAACCGCCGATGCTTGACATCAGGCCGATAGTGACAGCAGGAGGTATCAAGGCAACGGCAACCATGACACCGACGAGAACACCTGAGGTTCCGGCTATCAAGGATAACGATGCCGCCGCACCTGAAGCTAATGCGATGGCTGTTCCGGAGTATTCGGCTTCAGTTCGCGATAACAGCTCGGGGCTGTTAAATTCATATGGCCAGATAACCCCAATGGCAAATCCCGTGATAACTGCAAGTATGATTCCCGTGAAAATGGATTTAGTTGCAGACCACAACAGTTCCTTGTCACCCAGGGTTGTGCCAAGTGAAAACGCAATATTTGGCCCGAGAAGTGGCGCGATAACCATTGCGCCGACTATTACTGCAATGTTGTTTTCAAGTAAACCAATCGAGGCAACAATGCCGGAAAGAATGACCAGCAGAATAAAATTAGAATTGAGTTTCGTACCTTTTTCTACCTTCTGGTAGATTTCTTCACGCGATACAGCAGCAGAAGATGCCGGTTTACTGTCATCAACTGGTTCATCGCTTGCTCTTGGTAGTACTACTTCAAGCGGGATTACCATAATCCTTGAATCACCGGATGTGCCGAGTAATGTCTGTAACGAATCGAGAACAGTTTGTCTTTGTGTCGGACTGGTAAGAATTCTAATCGCTACTCGGCCGTCATCGCCTGGTATGCCATACCAGATGTCCTCGACATTATGTTGTTCTGCAATGCTGGTTATTGTGTCCCTGTGGCCTTCATCAGCTATGACTTCAATAATTTTCACGCTTGCCAGGACAATAGACTTAAGTCATTCAGTTCCTGCTGTGACGTTACAGAGTGCTGGTAAACATAAAATAAAAGACCATGATTACAACGGATGTAATCAGGGCATAAGGCAGGTAAATACAAAAGCCCGGCAATCCTTCGCATACTCGTTTGAATTTACATTGAGCGCATACTTTTTTCTTCATCTTTCACCTTGACGTTAATAAGCGAAGTTACTGGCGTTCACGTATGAAGTTGATATTGTTTTTATAACGGTGATCGCGCTGACCAATGTATTTTGTTTCATTTGCGTCTAGCGACGCTTTTTGTGATCGTTCTATTATAGTAACTGGACGATTTACGACCCTGACTATTCGTCATGCTTTAGTTAATTATTCCTCCAAATTTCCAGAATATTGATCTAAGTCAAAAACCCGGTAAAAGCCCTAAATATCGGTGAACTTTTTAAAAAAGGCGGTAACCAGAAGGTTACCGCCTTGAATACTACTCCAGCCTCCCTGGCTTGTTATTATTTATTATCCATGATCCGGATTGTTTTAGTTTTCTCCCCTAGCAAAACAATGACTTAGTGTTCGCAATAATAATTATTCCCAACTAAGGGCGCCCCCGGTCTGGTATTCGGTGACGCGTGTTTCAAAAAAGTTTTTCTCTTTCTTCAGGTCCAGCACTTCAGACATCCATGGGAACGGATTGCCGGCCCCGGGATACTGTTCCGGCAGGCCGATCTGTGAGCAGCGCCGGTTTGAAATGAATTGCAGGTATTCCTCGAACATCGGTGCGTTCAGCCCGAGCACACCGCGCGGCATGGTGTCGCGCGCGTATTGTGACTCAAGTTCCACAGCTTCGCGTATCATCGTGATAGCTTCCTGCTGGAACTCGCTGGTCCACAAGTGCGGGTTTTCAATCTTGATTTGGTTGATGACATCGATACCGAAGTTCATATGCATGGATTCATCACGCAGGATGTATTGGAACTGTTCAGCGACACCAGTCATCTTGTTGCGGCGACCCATGGATAGGATTTGGGTGAAGCCGACATAAAAGAAGATGCCTTCGAAGATCACGTAAAAAGCGATCAGCTCACGCAACAGTTTCTGGTCGTTTTCAGGTGTGCCGGTATGGAAGTTCGGATCGGCCAGGTGCTTGGTGAATGGTAGCGCCCATTCGGCCTTGCGCGCCACTGCCGGCACTTCGCGGTACATGTTGAATATCTCACCTTCATCAAGACCCAGCGATTCAACACAGTACTGGTAGGCATGCGTGTGCAGCGCTTCCTCGAACGCCTGGCGCAGCAAATACTGGCGGCATTCAGGATTGGTAATGTGGCGGTATACAGCCAGTACCAGGTTGTTTGCTACCAGCGAGTCAGCGGTTGAGAAGAAGCCCAGGTTACGCTTGATGATGGTGCGTTCATCGTCTGTCAGGCCGTTCGGATCGCGCCATAAAGCGAGGTCGGCGGTCATATTGATTTCCTGCGGCATCCAGTGGTTGGCGCAACCATCGAGGTATTTCTGCCAGGCCCATTCGTACTTGAACGGCACCAACTGGTTAAGGTCGGCGCGGCAGTTGATGATTTTCTTGTCATCGACCTGGATGCGTTCTGCACCCATTTCAATGTCTTCAAGGCCAGTGCCGGTAAGGTCGGTATCGGTGGGGTCCGTAACGACCGTGTCCGCAGCAGGTGGAATGGGATTGACGCTGGGTGCAGCACCCGCGGTATTCATCAGGACATCATTCGAAACCAGACCGTCCCCGGCATGGGGATGGTTATCAGTGTCCTGCGGTTTGAACGCTGGTTCATTGAATTTTGCGAGTGGATCTTCCCAGTTAAGCATTCTCTGTTACCTCTACAGCTTTATTATTGTTATTGGTCTTACTCGTGTTACGTTTCAGGTCGCCGGTTGTTTCCGGACTTGTCCGTAATGGTTCAAGTATCAGCCACCAGGGTTTAATCGCTGATGGCCCAAGCGAGTGCCATGTTGTGCGTGCTCGCGTAAATTTGATTCTTATTCCGTCGTGGTTGCAGAAGTGCGCGATTACATCGCGTCCCGGTTCTGCTGCCAGCGGCAGGTCGTAAATAATTTGTTTCAGTTCTGCTATCAAGCTCATAGCCCGGCCTTCCCGGGCATCAAAAATGTAATGTCGCTCATCGTTGGCCTCAATTTAGTTATTGTTGTTACAGCCCGTTCCTTTCATCGATGCTCCTTGATGATCAATTCCGTATTGATCAAACGACTTCTACAGCTTTTTTTACATTTAGTTACTTGATTACTGGCAGGCCTCGCAGTCCGGATCCAGGATCGAACAGGCCTTGGGTGCAGAAGGTCCTCCTGCAGCTGCCGAAGCAGCTGCCTGCCCCGTGTTCTGTACTGCGTTCAGCGCACTGGCGCGATCGGGTGTGTCCATGGTTGATTTTTCAACATGGGTGGCACCCATTGAACGCAGGTAATATGTTGTTTTGAGTCCGCGTACCCAGGCCAGCTTGTACAATGCATCGAGCTTGGCGCCACTGGGTTCCGACATGTACAGGTTCAGTGACTGTCCCTGGTCGATCCATTTCTGCCTGCGCGCAGCGGCTTCCACCAGCCAGCGCGCGTCCAGTTCGAATGCGGTCTGGTACAACTGCTTCAGATCTTCCGGTACGCGGTCAATATGCTGGACACTGCCGTCGTAATACTTGAGGTCATTGGCCATGACTTCATCCCACAGGTTGCGTTCGCGCAGGTCCTCGATCAGATAAGGATTCACCACGGTGAATTCACCCGATAAATTCGATTTCACAAACAGGTTCTGATAAGTCGGTTCAATCGACTGGCTCACACCGCAGATGTTTGAAATAGTCGCCGTTGGTGCAATCGCCATGGTATTGGAATTACGCATACCGATTTTTTGCACGCGTGCGCGTAGCGAATCCCAGTCAAACGTGCTGCTGCGGTCCAGGTCCAGGTAGTTGCCACGGCCTTCGGCAAGGTAGTCGATGGAATCGATCGGCAGTATACCCTTGCTCCATAACGAACCTTCGAAGCTCGCATATTTGCCACGTTCTTCCGCCAGGTTGGTCGAGGCCTTGATCGCGTAGTAGCTGATCGCTTCCATGGTACGGTCGGCAAATTCAACCGCTTCTTCAGAAGCGTACGGTGTACGTTGCTTGTACAGCGCATCCTGGAAACCCATTACGCCCATACCTACAGGACGGTGGCGCAGGTTCGAGTCACGCGCCTGCGGCACGCTGTAATAGTTGTAGTCAATCACGTTGTCGAGCATGCGCATCGCGGTATTGATGGTCTTTTCCAGCTTGGCAGTGTCGAGGCCATTCTCGTTGATGTGCGCAGGCAGGTTGATGGAACCCAGGTTGCATACCGCGATTTCCGTGTCATTAGTGTGCAGCGTGATTTCCGTGCACAGGTTGGAACTGTGTACCACGCCGACATGCTGGTTGGAATAGCGCAGGTTGCAGGGATCCTTGAACGTAATCCACGGGTGGCCTGTTTCAAACAGCATACTCAGCATCTTGCGCCACAGGTTGGTGGCCTTGATGGTCTTGAATACGCGAATATTGCCTTTGGCCACCATGTCTTCATAGGCAAGATAGGTTTTCTCAAACTTCTTGCCGCTGAGATCATGCAGGTCTGGTACTTCATCAGGTGAGAACAGCGTCCAGTCACCGTCTTCCGCGACGCGCTTCATGAACAGGTCAGGGATCCAGTTCGCAGTGTTCATGTCATGTGTGCGGCGGCGATCATCGCCGGTGTTCTTACGCAGGTCGAGGAATTCCTCGATATCGATATGCCAGCTCTCCAGGTAGGCGCACATCGCGCCCTTGCGCTTACCGCCCTGGTTGACCGCGACCGCAGTATCGTTGGCGACCTTGAGGAACGGCACCACGCCCTGGGACTTGCCATTGGTGCCCTTGATGTGTGCGCCCATGCCGCGTACGCGGGTCCAGTCATTGCCGAGGCCGCCAGCGTATTTTGACAGCAGCGCGTCGTCTTTAATCGAGCTGAAGATGCCATCGAGATGATCGGGTACCGTGGTCAGGTAACAGCTGGACAGCTGCGGCCGCATCGTGCCCGAGTTGAACAGCGTTGGTGTCGAGCTCATGAAGTCAAACGATGACAGCAGCTTGTAGAACTCGATGGCGCGCTCTTCACGGTTGACCTCGTTCATTGCCAGGCCCATGGCTACGCGCATGAAAAAGGCCTGTGGTAGTTCGAAGCGGACATCGTTCGAGTGAATGAAATAACGATCGTACAGCGTCTGTATACCGAGATAGGTGAACTGCTGGTCACGCTCGGCGATCAGCTGTTTGCCCAGGTGGTTCAGGTCGTATTCCAGCAAACGTGCGTCGAGCAGCTCCAGGTCCACTGCGCGCTTGATGTATTTGTCGAAGTAGTCTGCGTACAGGTTGGAAATTTCACTCTGTGTTGCATGCGTCAGTTTGTTATAGACAAAGCTGAGTGCTTCGGTACGCATGTCATCGAGCAGCAACCGCGCGGCAGTGTAGCAGTACTCCGGCTGGGTTTCGATCAGCGTGCGTGCACTCATCACCAGCATGCGTGACACGTCTTTTTCCGGAACACCGTCGAACAAATTGCGTTCTGTGTCCTCCATAATGGCAGCGGCATCGACACCATCGAGTCCGTCGCAGGCTTCGTCAATGATGGCCTTCAGACGGCGTTTGTCCAATGGCTGGATGGAGCCATCTGCCAGGGTAACGTTGATGGCATCGCTGTCAGTTTGCGGTACGGCTTCTTCGACCTGTTCAGCAGCCTGGGCCTGCTGGCGTGCCCGCGCGTGTTCTTCACGGTAGATCACATAGGCGCGGGCGACCTGCTGGTTGCCGGAGCGCATCAGCGCCAGTTCGACCTGGTCCTGGATGTCTTCGATATGAAAGGTACCGCCATCGGGAACACGGCGTTTCAGCGCATATTCGACCTGCTCAACGAGATGGTTGACGACCTCGTGAATGCGGCTAGAAGCTGCTGCATTGCCACCCTCGACAGCAAGAAAGGCTTTAGTCATCGCTACCGCGATTTTTTCGCGGTCATAGGCGGTGACTTTACCGTTGCGGCGGATAACGCGGAACCTGCCTGGTGCGGTGACCGCTAAATTGCCTGTTTCTGTTGTTGCTGTTTGATCGAGTTGGGTGTTGGTTTGTTGTTCAGATTCTGGTGTTGTGACTTGCATGCCCCGTTCCGTCTTATGGGTTGTCGTTGTTATTATGCCGGCTACTATAGAATGTGGTTTTACCCTAAGTCAAGCACAATATCTTGTGTATAGATCAGTGGAGAACGAACTGAAAAACTGTGGATAAAATTCAATTTTTCATGCGAGAACAAGCACTTATTCGGGCTGGAAAACAGCTCTGTTAGTACATAAGAAATTGCCCATATAAAAAATTTTTGTTGCTATAGGCGTACATTATTTGTCACATTCACACGCTGGTAACAAACGTGTATTAGCGAAACAGTTTCACAGGCGATATTGTTATGCTGCAGTTAAATGACATGCCGGAAAACAGATGAAAATCTTCCTTGCGCTGGTAGTGATTATCGTTGTGGTCGTGGCAGCCACGCTGTTGCACAACCATGCCAACCTGTTCGACCCGCCCGGATTTTCCAAAAGACTGGTCGTGTACCTGACGACAAATACGGCGCACACGGCCGATGATCATATCTTTCCAGAACTGCGGACACCGGTCTATAACGCCGGGCCTGACGAGCTTTACCTGGCTGTATTGAACTCTGCGATCGAGCTGGGTTGGCCGGTAGAAGACA
>JAASSE010000211.1 GCA_021768055.1 Gammaproteobacteria bacterium
AAGACGAACAAGTATTATCCACAGGGGACGTATTTACCTGGCCTGTATGTAACTGCAGCCCATGGCTCGCGCGGCCTGTGCAGCTGCCTGATTTGCGGAGAGATCCTCGCAGCGTTGATTGGCAACGAGCCGGCGCCGGTGGAAAAGGATGTGCTGGATTACCTGAATCCGGCAAGATTCATAATTCGCAAGCTGAAGCGTAATCTTTGCTGAAGTTTGTTATCATTCTTATAAGTTCCTGATTCTATACGTGGAAACGCAGGCGCTTTTGTCACAAACCCTATGGAAGTTCGGCTCAAGGCAATAACAAGCATGAATCATCTGGCCCGGCGCAGCATTTTCGGAATGTATGCTGTTGTTATTCTGTTACTTGGATCAGTTCCGACTGTGCTATACGCAAACTGTGATGACCCGGCAGGCCCCGGAGTCAACTGGTCGGGTTGCGACAAGCAGGCGGTAGATCTCAGTGGCAAGGATCTTTCTCATGCGATATTTAAAAGAGCGAACCTGGAACAGGCGAATTTCAGCGGCAGCAGGCTGACCCATGCCGACTTTAACTTTTCCAACATCACGGGCGCCCGTTTCGACAAGGCCCGCATGATCGATGCCAGCCTGGTTGCCGTCAAAGGCAAGGTAGCCAGTTTCAAACGGGCCATACTCGATGATGCCAGCATGAGTCGTTCCAATCTCAATGGTGCTGATTTCAGCAATGCGCGGATGCGTCGTGTGGAGTTTTATGAAGCAAAACTTGAAGCGGTGAATTTCAGCGGCGCGAATCTGACCGGCGCACGCCTTGAGCGCACCCGCCTGGTTGACAGTAATTTCCAGGGCGCGCGCCTTGAATCGGTGAACCTGGAATCCGCTTATGCTGAGCTGGCTAACTTTTCACAGGCAAATCTCAGCAAGTCGATACTGGATAATGCAATCTTGCGCGAAGCAGATTTTACCCGGGCTGATTTAACCAAGGCGTCACTGCGAAATGCCAATATCGATGATGCGATTTTCGATGAAGCCATTCTCAGCGATACCATCTGGGTGCAATACCAGCGCTGCCGCTCTGGCTCGATCGGGGAATGCCGTTGACGCGGTAGCAGACCAGGCAGGACACATGAACGCACAACAGTTTCTTGATCAGATGGTACAGACGGCCAATGCGCTGGATCTTGAGGCGCACATGAACCTGATCTCCAGGGATGTCAGCGTATTTGGCGTACCGGGTTTCGAGGTCATTGGCTATGACGACTGGTATAACCAGTGCCGGCACGAGTTTGAAAACAAATTGCTCAAGCAGGTCAGTTACAAGGGGCTCAACGTACTGGCGGAAACCCCGGATAAAATCATGTTCAAGTCGGTGGAAACGGTGGAGGGTTCTGACGGCACCGTCAATAGCAACGGCGTTGAGTTCATCATCCAGCAGGAAGAGGACGCTCAGTGGCGCATCAGCCAGCAACGGGTGCTGCCTGAAGAGGAACTCGAAAGCGACATCCGGCGTGGCGCGCTTTAGCCAGGTAACTATTGCTTCAGCCAGGGTCTCTGGAATGCCCTCACTGCCAGTGGCAACACCAGGACAGCCAGTGCCATCGGGCCGTAATAAATCACACCGTCGCTGTAATCAGCACCGCCGATAAAGCGTTCATTGAACACCAGCCAGGTGTGTGCCGTTACCAGGATTATGCCGACAGCCGTTGTTATAAGGCCAGGCATTAACTGCACTGCGACACAGTAAACCAGGTAGGGCAGCAGACCTGCCAGCAATACACCGAATTTCAGAGTATAGCCGGCCCCGTAAAAGGGCGCGAAGGCCGACACGCAGGAAAGCAGCAATCCGTAGATTATAAGCCAGTAGCCAATGCCACCGGTATGCGACCGGGTATCCATAATGCACCTCCTCACAAGCAGTGCCAGTATGAATTCCTGTCTTTTATTTTACTCAGCCGGGCCCCGTTAAAACCTTGCACCTTGTGTAGGTTCAGCGTTACAGTTATTTCAGGCCAGGGACGCGATATCGCCAAATAACAATCAAACAGCGATATTCGGGCAGCTGCTTCTCAACCACCCTGAATCATTGCTGGAGAGCATCATGGAACAGCCGGTACACGACCTGGACGCCCTGTTTGACCAGCTTGGTCTTGAGCATAGCGACCAGGCGATTGATGACTTTGTCAGCCAGCATCGACCTTTGCCCGCCGGTGTGCGTTTACACGAAGCCGATTTCTGGAATGATTCTCAAGCCGCTTTTTTACAGGAGGCTGTCGAAGAAGATGCCGATTGGGCGGCCGTGGTCAACGGTCTCGATGCGATGTTGCGCTGAGATGCGGTTGCGGAAATCGTGAAATGAGCTAAGGTGTTATCAGATAAGAATTATTTTAATTTTGCGAGTTGATTAAACCAGAGAGGATTAGATTATGTTTTTAATAAAGCAGTTTCTCAGATGTTTAATTGTTTCATTGTTTGCATTACCTTTCAGCGCCTACGCTGATTCCTGGAGTTGCGGTCATGAGGACAATCAGGACCTGGTAAGGGAAGTGTACGTCGAATATGCCACCTCGGCCCCGGTTCCCTGTATTGTCGTGTATAAAAAACCTACTGAAGGCTTTGAAGACCAGACTCTGTGGTCGGCCGAGAACACCGAGGGCTATTGCGAAGAAAAGGCCAGGGAGTTTGTTGCCAAGCTGGAATCCTGGGGCTGGGTCTGCCGGGAAACGGTGATAGGTACAAGTTACTAATCGGAATAATCAGAAACATCGGGACCCGCGCCCCTGATTAATAATGGGGCGGCGGTGTTTCGTCCTTTTCGTCGGCAATATTCGATTCCACCGCTTTTAGTTTCTTTTCAATTACTTCAATCTGTAATTGCAGCTGATCGATCAGCTTGTGTTGTGCAATTATCGTGGTGTTCAACGTATCCAGCGTATCTTCGAGATGCGTCAGGCGGATTTCCAGTTCGGTGATTCTATCGTTCATCAGCTTTCAGACTCGCGACCGGCGATGCGTATAGTCATACGCGTGGCCGCGCATACCGCCACTGGCATTGCGAGAAAATTCAGTACCGGGATACTCGTCATGATGAATACGCCGGTACCCAGCCCGAGAGAGCGCATGCGGTTGATGCGGTTGTATTCACGAATTTCCTTAAACAGCATGCCGCGGTTGCCGAGCGGGTTGTCCATGTATTCCAGTGAGAACGACCACGCGGCAAACAGGAACCATGCAAACGGCGCCGCTATATTGATAACGGGAATAATCGTCAGCAGTACAAGCGGTATTAGCCACTTTAAAAAATAAAATGTTTTGCGTATTTCGGCAGCGACTGTTCTGACCGTTGTTTTCAGGAAGGACTCGTCAACAAGGTTTTGCGGCTTGCTACCGGTCAGTGTGAATTCAACACTGGCAGAAAGCAGGCTGTTGAACGGCGCCGAGATCAGGTTGGCGACCAGGGTAAAGGTGAAAAATACAGCCAGTAAAACCGTTATCGCAAACAATGGCCAGATCAGCCATTCGAGCCATGACAGCCATTCCGGTAAAAGCTGCAGGATCCAT
>JAASSE010000212.1 GCA_021768055.1 Gammaproteobacteria bacterium
CTTTAACCTCAATTCTTCCTACAAGGTGGACAGCAAGCACGCTCTTGGTGCCAGCATTATATTTGTAGGCCAGCGAATTCGTATCAGCGGACTTGGAGCTTTTGCTGGCTTCTCGCTTGATCCGGCCAACCTGACAGATAGGGGCAACTCACTGTCCTGGGGTTTTGGCGGCAAGATAGGTTACCAGGGTGAGGTCGCCGACGGAGTGCGAATTGGAGCGAGTTATCAGACCAAGATCAGCATGGGTGAGTTCGATGAGTACAGGGGTCTGTTCGCCGAAAGCGGTGACTTCGATATCCCGTCAACCTACACAATCGGCGTGTCATTCGATGTCGGTAAAACCGGTACCATCGTGGCGGACTACCAGAGCATCAACTATTCAGATACTGCATCAATATCCAACCCAATCGGTAACTTTTTCACTGTCGGTTGTGCGCCGAACCCTCCGTTTGGCCCAGGAACTGGTGCTGCATGTTTGGGTGGCCCGCAGGGTGCCGGTTTTGGCTGGGAAGATATCGGCATCTTCAAGATTGGCTACCAGTGGACCGCAGCTAATATGGACTGGCGCGTCGGTTACAGCCGTGCTGAGCAGGCAATTCCAGAGAGTGAGGTTCTGTTTAATATCCTGGCACCTGCTACCGTAAGGGATCACATCACTTTTGGTTTGACCAAGGAAGTCGGTTCCAACCAGGAGTTCAACTTTGCAGTTATGTACGCACCGAACGAGGAAGTAAATGGCTCAAATGCATTCGTAGATGTTCCTAGTGGCGGTACCGTCACCCAGCCGATCACAATCGAAATGTCCCAGTTCGACATCCAGGCCGGTTGGGCATGGAAGTTCTAGGCATGGCGTAAACAGGCAAACTGCCTGACAGTGTTTGATAAAGCCCCGCATTGCGGGGCTTTTTCTTGCGCGCAGGCCATAGACTAGAACCTGTCTTGATGAACCGGAAATCTTGCATCAGCCTGTCGATGTGCATTACATTAGCGGGCTTCGGTATTTGCAGCGGTCGAAACTCCGGTTACAGACGTCCGGTCAGAAGAATCGTTAATAAATTCGAGTACATAGGCACAATCAAGGTAATGGCATGGCTATCGTAAAATCCAGATGGCTGGCGTTTATTGCGGCGCTAACACTGGGTATTGCATCGACACTGGTGCACGCCGGTGCGGAAATGAAGCCGTTCATTCTGGCGTCGACCTCAGCGGGCACAATTTCAGATAAAAAACCGGGTGTTCGAAGCGCTTTGAAGGACAGCGGCTTCGAGATTGTCGGCGAGTACTCGCCTTATGCAACTGCACACATCTTTGTCATAACCAATAACGAACTGAAAAAAGCCGCAGCCAGTCATAACCGTGCCGGTTATGTTGCTGCCCAGCGTGTCGCCATCACCGATGTCAGCGGCGATATCCAGGTGTCCTACACCAATCCCGAATACATGGCGGCAGCCTACCGTGTGAAGTCCGATCTGTCCGATACAACCAATGCCCTGGAACACGCCCTGGGTGCTGAACAGGAATACGGCCCGGAGGAAGGTCTGACCGCGGATGATCTTGAAGATTACAATTACACCTTCGGCATGGAACACTTTGATCAGCCGTATGAACTGAATTCATTCGGCAGCCATAACGAGGCGGTCGCGGCCGTTGAAAAAGGACTGGCGGCAGGTGAGGGGGGTACTGCCAAGGTTTATCGCATCGATATCCCTGGCACCAAGCAGACCTTATTCGGCGTGGCGATGGCTGCCGGCGAGGACGGCAACAAGTACATGGATGACAGCTTCATCATGACTGAAATCGATTACAAACCGCTACGTTCCACTGGCCATCTGCCTTACGAGTTGCTGGTCAGGGGCGGTGATATCGAGGCACTGCATGCGCGTTTCCGCATTGCGATGAACTTTCCGGATCTGAGCATGATGGGTGCGCACAGCTTCATGAATATCATGCCAAGCCCTTACGCCATCATGGAAGCGCTGACGCTGGCGGTCGGTGGTGAGGTGAAAGACGATTTCTAGACACAGAGCTATGGCGATCAAGACAAACCCCGGCTCTGACCGGGGTTTTTTTATCGCTGATGCACGAGCTTGATGGTGCTTGTTGGTGAACAGAACAAGGTCGTCCTGCTAAAAATACGGATGAAACTTTTGCATGAACAGTTTAAACTTCACGGTTCGCGTAAATCGTGATGACAGCGTAAAGTACATGATTTACAAGGTTTTTTCTTTTCGCGGGCAATACACTTGGAACTGACTGGCGCAGAAATCGTTATCCAGAGTCTCAAGGCTGAAGGCGTTGAGCACGTATTTGGCTACCCGGGCGGGGCGGTCCTGCACATCTATGATGCTTTTTACAGGCAGGAGGATGTGCAGCATATTCTGGTGCGCCATGAACAGGGTGCTACCCATGCAGCCGACGGTTATGCACGCGCCACCGGAAAACCGGGTGTGGTGCTGGTAACCTCGGGTCCGGGTGCAACCAATGCCGTTACCGGTATTGCCACCGCCTACATGGATTCGATCCCGATGGTCGTGATCACCGGCCAGGTACCCAAGCCGTTGATTGGCAATGATGCTTTCCAGGAAGTTGATTCGGTCGGTATTACACGCCCGATCGTGAAACACAATTTCCTGATCGAAGATGTCAAGGACATCGCGATGGTATTCAAGAAGGCATTCTATGTCGCGACCACGGGTCGTCCGGGCCCGGTGGTGATCGACATACCCAAGGACATCACCGCGGCAAAATGCGAGTTCAAGTACCCGGAAACCATCAAGATGCGTTCGTACAACCCTACCGTGAGAGGCCATATCGGCCAGATCAAGCGCGCGGCGGACCTGATTCTGTCAGCCGAGCGGCCGATGATTTACACCGGCGGTGGCGTAATCCTGAGCAATGCATCTGAACAGCTGAAAACGTTTGCACGCAAGCTGGGCTACCCGGTGACCAATACCTTGATGGGCCTGGGCGCTTATCCCGCCAGTGACAAGCAGTTCCTGGGTATGCTCGGTATGCACGGCACATACGAAGCCAACATGGGCATGCATCAATGCGATGTATTGATAGCCATCGGCGCCCGTTTCGACGACCGTGTAACCGGCAACCTCGAAAAGTTCTGTCCGGACGCGAAGATCATCCACATCGATGTCGATCCGTCATCGATCTCCAAGAACGTTAAAGTGGATATCCCGATCGTGGGCCAGGTATCACAGGTGCTGGATAACTTCCTCAAGGTACTGGATGAAACCGAGCGGCAGCCGAATGCAACCGCGCTGGAGAAATGGTGGGCACAGATCGACGAATGGCGATCCCAGGATTGTCTCAAGTACGACCGCGACAGCGAGCTGATCAAGCCGCAGTACGTGATCGAGCAATTGCATGAGGTCACCGGTGGCAATGCATTTGTTACCTCTGATGTCGGCCAGCATCAGATGTGGACCGCGCAGTACTATGGCTTTGACAAGCCGCGCCGCTGGATCAATTCGGGTGGCCTTGGCACTATGGGATTTGGCATGCCGGCGGCCATGGGTGTTCAGCTC
>JAASSE010000032.1 GCA_021768055.1 Gammaproteobacteria bacterium
CGTACAGGTCAACATGGGATTCCGCCTGCGACCAGAAGGCACCGGCGTCCAGACCCAGCAAGTGTACTGCGACCATGTAACCGCCGAGAACACCGACCGCGCTGAAAATCGCCGCCAGCAAGGGCATCGAGATAAAGCCTGCCAGAAAGCGCGGTGCAATCACGCGCTCGATCGGATTCACCGCCATCATTTCCATGCCTGAAAGCTGCTCGGTGGCCTTCATCAACCCTATTTCCGCCGTCAGTGCCGAACCTGCGCGGCCGGCGAACAGCAACGCGGTCACCACCGGGCCCAGCTCACGCAGCAGTGACAGCACCACCATCACGCTGACCGAGTCCTCGGCACCGAAATCCACCAGCGCATAATAGGATTGCAGCCCCATGACCATGCCGACGAACAGGCCGGCGACAACGATAATCAGCAGGGTCAATACACCCACCGAATACATCTGCTGGATCAGTAGGCCAGGACGAAACAGCATACCCCGCATTGCCGGCAGCACTTTGAGCAGGAACATGTGACCGCGGCCGAGCCGCTGTATCGATGAAAACGTCTCGTGACCTAGGTGCTGCAGCTTGTTCAGAAAAATGGTCATCGGCCGTTACCCGATAACAGATCATCCAGCACGGACGTTGCCGGGTAGTGAAACGGAACCGGTCCGTCGGCCTCGCCCTGGACAAACTGGCGGACCCACTCCGAATCACTATCCCTGAAGCGGTCAGGATGACCCTGCCCGATCACCTGGCCGTCGGAAATGATGTAGGCGTAATCGGCAATCGACAGGGTTTCGTGCACGTCGTGCGAGACCACGATGCTGCAGATGTCGAGTACATTGTTCAGCTCACGGATCAGCTTGAGTAATACCCCCATGGAGATCGGATCCTGCCCGGTAAAGGGTTCATCGTACATGATCATCATCGGATCCAGCGAAATCGCACGCGCCATCGCGACCCGTCGCGCCATGCCGCCGGACAGCTCGGACGGCATCAGTTGTGCCGCCCCGCGCAATCCCACAGCGTTCAGCTTGAGCAGCACCAGCTGCCTGATCATGCCTTCGCTGAGGCGGGTATGTTCGCGCAGTGGATAGGCAACGTTTTCAAACACGTTAAGGTCTGTCAACAGGGCACCGGTCTGGAACAGCATGCCCATGCGCTTTCTGAGCGCGTACAGCTCGGAGGTCTTGAGCTTGTGTACATTGAGGCCGTCGACTTCGATGCTACCGGTGTCCGGATGCAACTGGCCGCCGATCAGTTTCAGCAAGGTGGTCTTGCCGGTACCGCTGGGGCCCATGATCGCGGTAATGCCCTTGCGGGGGATATCCATGTTGATTCCGTCGAATATCTTGCGATCACCACGACTGAATGTCATGTCGCGGATTTTGATCAGTGTATCGCTCAAGTGCGGGTCCTGGTGGCTGGCCGTATTTATTATTAATGTTATTGGGCAGCTATTGTATTCGTTTGGGCTACCGGCCTCCAGCATCCTGCACAGGATTGTGTAATAAATTAGCAATAGCTTTCAGCGGAACTGGGGGACGAAAGCTGATCAATGCTAATATGTGCCGCAAAAGAACAAGTACCGTCTTACATGCTTTTCAACACCATCGCCATCATAGGCGGCTTCCTGCTGCTGATCTGGAGTGCCGACCGCTTTATCGTGGGCGCGGCAGCGACCGCCCGTAACCTGAATGTACCCCCGCTGATCATCGGGCTGACCATCGTCGGCTTCGGCACCTCGGCACCGGAAATGCTGGTGGCCGCGATCGCCGCGATGAATGGCAGCACCGGGCTGGCCATCGGCAACGCGCTCGGTTCGAATATCGCCAATATCACCCTGGTGCTCGGTACCGCCGCGGTGATCATGCCGCTGAATGTACAATCTCGCATCCTGCGCAAGGAGATACCGCTGCTGATGGTGGCGATGCTGATGATGCTGGTGCTGATACAGGATAACCACCTGGGACGGACTGACGGCCTGATCATGATCGGCTCACTGCTGATGTTGATGTGGTGGCTAACCGGGCAGGCCCTGTTAGGCCGGGAAACAGATGTCATGGTGATGGAAATTGAACAGGAACTGCCTGCCGAGATGTCGATGCCGCGTGCCTTGCTATGGTTGGCCATAGGGATGGTGCTGCTGGTAGGCAGTTCCAAGCTGCTGGTGTGGGGCGCGGTGGGCATCGCCACTGAATTCGGTGTCAGCGACCTGCTGATCGGCCTCACCATCATCGCCATCGGCACCAGCCTGCCTGAACTGGCGGCTTCCATCGCCGGCGCCCTCAAGAACGAGCACGATATTGCTATCGGCAACGTGGTCGGTTCCAACATCTTCAACACGCTGGCCGTGATGGGCATTCCCGGTCTAATATACCCGTCAACACTGGATGCAGGGGTGCTGACACGTGATGTGCCGGTGGTATTCATGCTCACCATTGGGCTGATAATCATGTCTTACGGTTTCAGGGGCCCGGGCCGTGTGAACCGTTTCGAAGGCGCCGTCCTGCTGTGCTGTTTCGCTGCTTACCAGGCTTTGCTTTACTTCACCGAACTGTAGCAATACCGGATACATACACTATGTCACAAACGGATTTCAAAAGGCTGGGCCTGGCTGTCATCGAGACCGAACTGGCGTCGGTCAATGCGCTGAAAGACCGGATCGATGATGCCTTTGCCAACGCCTGTGAACTGATGCTGAAGTGCGAAGGCCGTATTGTCGTTACCGGCATGGGAAAATCCGGCCACATTGCCGGCAAGATAGCCGCGACCCTGGCGAGCACAGGCAGCCCGGCTTTCTTTGTCCACCCCGGTGAAGCCAGTCACGGCGACCTCGGCATGATCACACCCAGGGATGTCGTCATCGCGCTGTCGAATTCAGGCAACACCGCGGAGATCCTTACCATCGTGCCCATTATCAAGCGCCTGGGCGTGCCGCTGATCAGCATGACCGGCAATGCCGGCTCGCCGCTGGCCGCGGAAGCAACCATTAACCTGAACGTGGGTGTCGATAACGAAGCCTGTCCGCTCGGGCTGGCGCCCACCTCGAGTACCACGGTTGCAGTGGTGATGGGTGACGCCCTCGCCGTCGCACTGCTCGAAGCACGCGGCTTTACCGAAGAAGACTTTGCGCTGTCGCATCCCGGTGGCACCCTGGGCCGCCGCCTGCTGTTACATGTATCCGACATCATGCATACCGGGGACGCGATGCCACAGGTTCCTGCCGATGCCACCATCTCTGAAGCACTGCTGGAGATGAGCAGCAAGGGCATGGGCATGACTGCCATTGTCGATTCAACCAGCACCGTACTGGGCATCTACACCGACGGTGATTTGCGCCGGACACTGGATAAAAACATCGATATCAAGACAACAGCCATCGCAGAAGTCATGACAGCCGATTGCAAAACCGTTGATAGCCATGACCTTGCTGCCGAAGTGCTTAAACTGATGGATGATTTCAAGATCAACGCAGCGCTGGTTACCGACGAAAGCAACCGCCTGATCGGTGCGCTGAATATGCACGACCTGTTAAGGGCCGGCGTGGTTTAACTTTTTTACATTGAATTAATCAACAAGTGTTACAACATGCAGGACGTACTCGATAAAGCAAAAAACATAGAGCTCGTAATCTTCGATGTCGATGGTGTCATGACTGATGGTAGCCTGTTCCTGGGTGATGATGGACAGGAATACAAGGCATTCAATTCACTCGACGGACACGGCATGCGCATGCTGCAGGAAGGCGGCATCACGGCCGCAATCATTACCGGGCGCAAATCCAACGTGGTTGAGCATCGCATGAACGACCTCGGCATCACCCGCGTTTACCAGGGTTTCCGCGACAAAATCCCTGCCTATGAAACCCTGATGGAAGATGTCGGCCTTGATACGGAACAGGTCGCTTACGTCGGTGATGATGTGGTTGACCTGCCGATCATGACCCGGGTGGGTTTTGCTATCGCAGTGCAGAGCGCGCATCCCTACGTTAAAAAACATGCACACTGGATCACCCAGAGAAGCGGTGGGCAAGGTGCTGTACGCGATGTTTGTGAACTTATTCTAGAGGCGAAAGGTCTGCTTACACAGGCACTCGAATCTTACCTGTACGTTAAAAAGTGAAAATACCATTCAGATTAGGCACGCTGGTCATTATTATTCTGATTGGCCTGTGGGTCATTACTGAACCAACGGTAGAAAAACCGCCGGTGAAAGAAAAAGACCCGCATTTTGTCGACGCCTATGTCAAGAACTTCACCATGACATCCATGAATGAAGAAGGGATACCTGATTACACCCTGACTGCACAATTAATGGAGCATTATAATGACACGGGTGATTCAAGGATCACTGCGCCCGTGTTCAAATTCAAGCGTCCGGACAGCAACTGGCGGGTAAGTGCGCGCTACGGCAATATTGATGATGACAACGTCTGGGTCACACTGGAAGAAGATGTTGTAATGCTGCAACAGGACACGGAAAACCCTATAAAGATTGAAACAAGCCACATGCGCTACAACACACAAACCCGTATTGCCAACAGTAATGAAACCGTGGATATTCAACAGGGGGCAATGGTGATTAAATCAAACGGCATGATCTTTAACAGCCAGACTGGACGATTACAATTGCTCGCCGGCGTAAACGGTACTTATGTTAAGCCGTAAAAATATCATTTTGCTCGCACTATTATGTGGCTATGTTACTGCCTCTGGTGCAGGCAAGTCGCTCATGCATGCGAGCAATGCGCCGGTAAACATCTATGCCGACCGTATGCAGTATGATATACAAAGCGGCAGAAGCGAATACCATGGAAATGTTCGTGTAACGCAAAATAATATCGAGCTCACGGGTGACCGGGTTTTCGCCTACCAGGAAAACAATGACCTAAAAAACATCAAGGTAGAAGGCTCACCTGCCATCTATCGCCAGCTTTCAGAGGACGGCAAATACATCAATGCACAAAGCATGCGCATGGAGTATTTTGCGGACACTAACCGGCTGGTGCTGACAGAAAAGGCAAGGCTCGAACAGGCTGGTCATATCGTTGAAAGCGAGAAGATCGTCTATGACACCGTAAGAGAAATTATCATCGCCGGCAACGACACACAAAGCGAGCGTGTCAATATCACCATCACACCGGATACCACCAAACAACAATAAAAAAACATGCCCGAGCTGTTTGCTGAAAACCTGGTAAAGAGTTACAAATCGCGCACGGTCGTAGACGGGGTTTCGCTTTCCGTCAAAAGCGGCGAGGTTGTCGGCCTGCTCGGGCCGAACGGTGCCGGCAAAACCACCAGTTTTTATATGATGGTAGGCCTGGTCAAGGCCGACCAGGGCAGCATCCATATCGATACGACTGATATCACGCATTTACCGGTCCATGCCCGTGCCCGCCTCGGCGTCGGCTATCTGCCGCAAGAAGCTTCGGTATTCAGAAAGATGTCAGTGGAAGACAACATTATGGCTGTTCTGGAAGCGCAGGATTTAACCAGGGAAAAACGCGATGAACAGCTACAAATGCTGCTCGATGAACTGCAAATTGAACATATACGCACCAGCCTGGGCATGAACCTGTCCGGCGGTGAAAGGCGCCGTGTCGAAATTGCCCGCGCACTGGCGTCAAAACCGGCTTTTATCCTACTGGATGAGCCCTTCGCTGGCGTCGATCCGATCTCGGTGATCGACATCCAGAAAAGCATTGAACACTTGACCCGCCTCAATATCGGTATCCTGATTACCGACCATAATGTCCGTGAAACCCTGGGAATTTGCCATCGCGCCTACATATTGAGCGATGGTAAAATCATAGCCCAGGGTCAACCTGACGAAATTCTTGACAATGAACAGGTCCGAGATGTGTATCTTGGCCATGATTTTCGACTATAAATATAGAGTAGCGATCTCTCACTGAGACTATAGATACAGGAGAACTTCCGGTAACGGATCCGGGCATTAGCAGCCCGAAAAGCATCCCTGTCGCACACCGCAGGGATCCACCTCGCATTCGCTGATTGCCCACTTTTTATACATTATGAAGCCGTCCCTTCAGCTCAAGCTTGGTCAGCATTTGACCATGACGCCTCAGTTGCAACAGGCCATTCGCCTTTTGCAATTGTCAACGCTTGATCTTCAGACTGAAATACAGCAGACCCTGGAAGAAAACCCGATGCTTGAGCTCGAGGAAGAGAACATCAGCACGGAACAACAGGCTGCGGACGACAGCGAAACCGAAATTGCCAAGCAGGACCAGCAGCTGGATATGGACCGTAATGATGAGATGCCGGACGAGCTGCCTGTCGATAGCGAATGGGAAGATATTTATGATGTGGCGAGTGCCGGTATAAGTAACAGCACCCCTACATCCGATGTTAATGTCAACGACTATCTTGAAAACCAGAGTGTTCAGAGCGATACACTGACCGAGCACCTGTTATGGCAGCTACGCAACACATCGCTCAGTGATACCGACTTTACCATCGCCGTCGCCATCATCGATGCAATCAATGATGACGGCTACCTGACAGAAACTATCGAAGATATCCATGCTGGCCTGGTTGAAGACCTGGAAATCGAGCTCGACGAGGTCAACGCTGTATTGAACCTGGTACACCATTTCGACCCGATCGGTATTGGTGCCAGGGATCTGCGTGAGTGTTTGCTTTTACAACTGGAGCAGTATGATGAAAGCACAGAAGGGTTGCAGAACGCGCGCATGTTAATCGAGGAGCATCTGCAGCTGCTTGGCAGCCGCGATTATGCGCGCCTGTTGAAGATCACCCGTCTGTCTGAAACAGAACTGCAAAAAACGCTCGATTTTATCCAGACGCTCAACCCGAAACCCGGTTCACTGATTTCACCCAATAGGGCCGAGTACATCATCCCTGATTTGTTCGTACGCAAGGTCAATGGTTCATGGCGTGTCGAGCTGAATCCGGACGCCGCGCCCCGGCTGCGGATCAACCCCCTGTACGCAAAATACGTCAAAAAATCAGGTCGCGACAAGGACAGCAGCTACCTCAGGAACAGCATGCAGGAAGCACGTTGGTTTCTGAAGAGTCTGCAAAGCAGAAGTGATACACTGTTACGTGTCGGCAAGGCCATCGTTGCACGCCAGCGCCTGTTCCTTGAACACGGGGATGAAGGCATGAGACCGATGGTGCTGAGAGATATTGCCGAAGAGCTAGATATGCATGAATCCACCATTTCACGCGTAACCACGCAAAAATACATGCATACACCCAGGGGTGTATTCGAGTTCAAGTTTTTCTTTTCCAGCCATGTCAGCACAGCGGACGGTGGAGAATGTTCAGCCACGGCAATCCGGGCCATGGTGAAAAAGCTCATTGAAAACGAGAACCCCAAAAAACCCATGAGCGACAACAAAATTTCAGCTTTTCTTATCAAGGAAGGCATTAATGTTGCCCGACGAACTGTGGCAAAATACAGGGAAGCGATGTCAATTCCACCCTCAAACGAACGTAAACGTCTTGCCTGAGGCAAAATGCGGAGAGTACTATGCAAATAAATCTGACTGGTCACCATATCGAAATTACAGATGCACTAAGAAACTATGTATACGAAAAAATGGGGCGACTGGAGCGACACTTTGACAAGGTTAGTAATACACACGTGATTCTCAGTCTTGAAAATGTAACTCACAAAGCAGAAGCTACTGTACACATGAGCGGCAACGACATCTTTGCTGAGTCTCATGAAAACAACATGTATGCAGCAATCGACGGACTGGTTGACAAGCTGGACAGGCAGGTTAAAAAGCACAAGGAAAAACTTAAAAA
>JAASSE010000213.1 GCA_021768055.1 Gammaproteobacteria bacterium
ACCCTGATTATCGGGCTGCCGGTATTGCAATCCCTGTCGCCGGAGCAGTTTCAAGGCATGGTTGCACGCCGCATAGGACAGTTTTCCAAACGTTATAATCCGGTAACAAACTGGTTATACCAGTTGCGTGACATCTGGCATCAATACCGGGCTTGCTACGCAAAGGAAAAGCAGCTTGGCCAGGGTCCGCTGAGATGGTTTTTTGCTGTTTATGCACCGTTTTATTCAGCGATCTCTATTTTTATTGCATGGCAGGATGAGCTGGCGGCAGATACCTATGCAATGTCGTTATACAACGACCTGGAAGTTCTTGAAATGATAACCGCGGATTCATTGTGTCACTGGTTTCTGTTGACACAGTACTGGCCTGCCATTCACAGGAAGGCTGCAGCAGAACCTAAAACTATTCTGCAGCCCCACGCAGCAATGGCTTCGATGCTGCGCTCGAAATTCTTCGGCGGTGAAACGGAAAAATGGATTGAAAAATATTTCAACACACCACCCGACTGGAGAAATACTAAGCCTGCTCTGCTTGATCGTATCGAAAATATCGGGCATTCCGAGCCACGCTTGAATACCGCTGTTACTGAAATAGCCGCTACTCGCTATCTCGGTGCTTCTGTTAACGGTATGATCAGCCTGTTTGACAAGCTCTGGCTTAAAGAACTGCTGGAAGAAAGAAAAAGACAGCAGCACCAGTCATTCGTTGACAAACTCAAGTCAAAACTGAAATTCGGCAAAATCTCCAAACCCGGTGTTAAAAAAGCTGGTTAGATAAGCTGGTTAATCCAGTAGTAATACTGCAGTTGGCAACAGACATCCTCCGTGGTCAGTTTTTACTGGTTTTAATTACCATTTAGCATTATGCTGTGGCTATCCGGCACCTCTTAATCAAGCAAGAGAATGCTGAATCAACCCTGCCACCCAGGACCGTCACCTCGATGGAGATCAAAATGATACAAAAACGCAGCGTACGCCTGCCTCTCACAACATTCATTCTTTTGCTTGGCAGCTATATCAGTGAAGCACAAACTGAACAACAATACTCTTATGAAGCACCTCCAAGGTTTGATTCCAGCTATCAAACTTATCGAACACCACCACCAGGCGGCTGGGATGCTGTGCTTGAATTTGAAGAGAAGCAGCGTAAAGCAATGGAGGAGGCAGAGGCTCAAAAAGAGAAACAACAAACCAAATCAACACGGAGCGCATCTACTCCAGGCGGCAGTTCCAGCAAGCAACCACGAGACAATCGTACATGGAGTGGCGGTCCTGCCTTTAGCAATCCCTGGGAGCGCGAACACCGTGACCACGATTTTTCACCCTTAGGTGACACTGGCCCGGGATTCAAAGACCCCCGGGAAAGCGGACGCCATAAATACAGCTCCAGGCCATTTGGCAGCAGCGGGTCCAAGAAGAGCAGCAGCGGATCCAAGAAGAGCAGCAGCGGATCCAAGAAGAAGAAAAGTCGCAAGAAACGCAAGAATCGTGACTTTTCTCCCTTTGGCGGCAGCGGCCCAAGCTTCAGCTCGCCCTGGGACAGTGGCTATGGCAACTTTTCGCCCTTCGGTAGCAGCATGCCCGGCTTCGGCAATCCCTGGGACAGTGGCCGTGGCGGCTTCTCGCCCTTTGGCGGCAGTAGCCCCGGTTTCGGTGGCGATGGGCCCTGGGACAGGGGTCGCGGTAGAAACAGCTTTTCACCCTATGGTGGCGGTGGCCCCTGGGGCAGGGATCGCGGCAGAAACAACTTTTCACCCTTTGGCGGCAGTGGCCCCAGTTTCGGTGGCGGCGGACCCAGTTTCGGCTGGTAAGAACAGCCTGTAAGAGCAGTTTCCTTAAATTAAACAGAAATAAACGAGACTTTGTTCTTGAAATACGAGACTTTGTTATTATTTAACAAATCTGAGCAGAGGTACTACGAAGGAACTCACCATGAGATACGCACGCAAAACATTTCTAACCCTGGCCACATTCATGCTGCTAAGTAGTGGCTATATCAGCGCAAGCCAGGCCCAGCCTCCCTATGGAGCGCCTCCGGGTTATGCCCCACCACCGGGCGTCCATGGCGGCCCGGGTTTAGAGCCCAGGTATGGCGGCCCGGGTGTAGCGCCCAGGTATAGCGGCCCGGCTTTAGCGCCCAGGGTTGGCGGCCCGGCTTACGGACCACGGTATGGCGGCCCGGCTTACGGACCACGGTATGGCGGCCCGGCTGTAGGACCACGGTTAGCCGGCCCTGGTTACAACCGCCCCTATTACAGGGGCCGTAAAAAAAGCAATATGCCATGGGATGATATGGACATGCCCTGGAGTAGTGATGATGATGACGACGACAATAGCTTCTTCGATAGAGACTGGTTCGTAGACGAATTCACCGATGCCTGGGACGAAATGATAAACGCGCCCGCCGATATGGGCGAAATGCCCGGTGGCTGGTATGCACCGACTGTCAGCATGCCCAACCCGGTCACTGTCGGTGATGAATTTGCCACAGCCGCAGAAGACTTCCCTGACGAGATGAAAAACATCTACGATGCAAACCGAGAGCGTAATCGTTACGGCGACAGAGACAACAGGCCTGCAGTTTACGACTCTGCTGATACGTATGATGCCGGTTATGACTGATAGGAAAGAGAAGACAGGTTATAAATTTGCAACCGTGTAAACAAAAAGCCCCGCGCTGCGGGGCTTTTTTTTGTTCATTGATATTTCTCACCACCATAGCAGTACAACCAACAGCATTCACATCCGCTAGAATACACCCCCATTGAAGAACAGTATCTCAAAGGAATCCCATCCGCATGAGCAGCCCCGAAGCGCCTGATAATATCAGTGTTGAACAAGGCCCGGCAGCAAGCCCTCTGCCTTCAGCACCGCATACGTTGCGCAGCGATGTCATTATCGACAGGCTGAACACGACAGCGCAAGGCATCACCTCTGAAGATGCCGAGTCCAGGCTGCGTCAATACGGGCCAAACAGCCTGCCGCGGGCGAAGCCACCCTCGCTAGCAATGATTTTCGTGTGCCAGTTTGCCAGCCCGCTGATCTATGTACTGGTCGCAGCAGCCCTGTTTTCCCTGGTGATACAGGAATGGTCAGATGCAGCCTTTATCACGGGTGTGCTACTGATTAATGCCATCATCGGCACGATACAGGAATTCTCTGCCCAGCGTGCAGCAACTGCGCTGCAACAGCTCGTAAAAACACAAAGCCGCGTATTACGCGACGGCGACACCTTCGAAATTGATGCCGAATACCTGGTACCGGGCGATGTCCTGTTACTGGATGCCGGTGAACAGATCCCGGCGGATGTGCGTCTGCTGGCCAGTCATGATCTTGAAGTGGATGAGTCCCTGCTCACTGGTGAATCGATTGCGGTACGCAAAAAGGCAGACGAAGTTCTGGAACCGAATACCTTTCTCGGTGACCGCCACAACATGGTATTTGCCGGTACCATGGTTAACCGCGGCAGGGGCAGCGGCGTTGTGGTCGCAACAGCACTGTCAACTGAGCTCGGCACCATAGCT
>JAASSE010000214.1 GCA_021768055.1 Gammaproteobacteria bacterium
CGGCCACAGCATCTGGGTCTACGTGGACGGCAATGCCGTGGTCAGACGCAGCGGAAGCCTTACCCCGCCAGTATCCGGTATTGATCGGGGTGCGCACAGAATCCGTGCCGAGGTGCGCGATGCAAACCGCAAGACCCTGCGCCGCACCAAAACGGTGACGGTACACATGAAGCGCGCAACCGCGATCCGCCCAACACCCTTCAAAAAATAAGCCTTAAACCCCTGCACGCACCATTTTGGTGCGATATAATTCCAACGATAACCTGTTTGCCCTCAATTTGTTCATATTGAGTATGGGCTAACAACCCGATTTAATATTAACTGATTGTATTTAATAGATTTTTTAAGCTGCTGCGCTGATGCGGTCGCCGCATTAAAAAAGTGGTTCGATTATTGCAATCCTCAATACTGATGAGCGAAACCACCTCTCTGCAAACCGTTCTGGATAACCTGCACTCGGCCGTTCTGGTAATCAACCAGTCGCTGCTGGTGGAGTGCATGAATCCGTCCGCCGAACACCTGTTTCATATCAGCACCAAGCGAGCAATCAATCGCTCGATCAAGGAATTGATACCGACTGACTATGAACTGCTTGACCGCCTGGAGCGATCGCTGATCTCGGGCCATCCGTATACCGTGTATGACTTCACCCTGCACAGTCATACCGGTGAGGAGATCAATGTGGATTACTCGGTTGCACCGATCACATACAAACCAGAAGGAAAATACCTGCTGCTCGAATTCACCCGTTTAGGCCGCTTCATGAAGATCTCCAAGGAAGAGACCCTGTTACATCAACACGATGCAACCAGAAGCCTGTTGCGCGGACTTGCACATGAAATCAAGAATCCGCTGGGTGGCATACGCGGATCCGCACAACTGCTCGAACGTGAACTGGATGATGAAAGCAAAGAGTTCACCAATATCGTTATCCGCGAAGCAGACCGGCTGCAAAACCTGGTTGACCGCATGCTGGGACCGAACAACCTGCCAGCCAAGGGTAAAACCAATGTACACAAAATACTTGAACATATTCGTCAACTGGTCCAGGCCGAATCTGAAAATATCAGCTTTATCATCGATTATGATCCGAGCCTGCCTGACATCGTCGCCGATGAAACAATGCTGATTCAGGCATTACTGAACATTACTCGCAACGCAGTATCAGCAGTCGGCGGCAATGGTGAAATTACGCTGCGGACACGTCCGCGACGCAATTGTTCAATTCGCTCAAAAACCTATGCACTGGTTGCACAGATAGACATTATTGATAACGGTGAAGGTATTCCGGAAGAGCTGGCGGAAACCCTGTTCTTTCCCATGGTCACGGGCAGGGCTGATGGCACAGGCCTGGGGCTACCAATCGCGCAATCCTTGATACAACAGCACAACGGCTTGATCGAGTTCAACAGCAAACCCGGTGAAACCTGTTTCACAGTTTTACTACCCCTGGAGAATGACCATGACTGAAGCACGTCATGTATGGATTATTGATGATGACGATTCGATTCGTTTCGTCTTGCAAAAAGCGCTGGAAAACGCCGGCATGCAAGTTACAAGTTTCGAGAACGCCAATCCTGTTCTCGATGAACTGAAACACAGCGAGCCTGATACCATTATTACCGATATCCGCATGCCCGGCATGGACGGGCTTGAATTACTGAGCAACCTCTCCGAGTTCTATCCGGATTTGCCGGTCATCGTTATGACTGCACATACCGATCTGGACAGTGCAGTCTCTGCATACCAGGGCGGTGCTTTTGAATATCTGCCAAAACCGTTTGATATTGATACTGCGGTTGAGCTGGCCCTACGCGCCAGTGACCGTCACAAGGAACGAGCAAACGAGGAGATACAGAAAGCTTCCGAAACACCCGAGATCATTGGCGAAGCGCCCGCAATGCAGGAAGTGTTCCGCGCCATCGGACGCCTGTCGAAATCCAACATTAATGTACTCATTACCGGCGAATCAGGAACCGGCAAGGAACTGGTTGCGCTTTCATTACACAAACATAGTCCGCGCGCAAACCAGTCATTTATTGCACTGAATACTGCAGCTATTCCAAAAGACCTGCTTGAATCAGAACTGTTCGGTCATGAAAAAGGTGCTTTTACCGGCGCGCAGTCACAACGTAAAGGACGGTTTGAGCAAGCTGACGGCGGTACGCTGTTTCTCGATGAAATCGGCGACATGCCCGCTGAATTACAAACACGCTTGTTACGCGTGCTTGCAGACGGTGAATTCTACCGCGTGGGTGGCCATACCCCGATTAAAGTCAATGTTCGTGTTGTCGCCGCCACTCACCAGGACCTGGAACACAATGTACAGCAAGGACTGTTCCGTGAAGACCTGTTTCATCGGCTTAATGTGATTCGTATCCAGTTGCCCGCGCTGCGGGAAAGACGTGAAGACATCCCAGCACTGCTCAACCTGTTTCTCAAGCGCGCCGTCAAGGAACTAGAAGTCGAGCCCAAAACCCTGCTGCCCGAAGTCGAGGACTATCTTTCCACGCTGGACTGGCCGGGCAATGTACGCCAGCTTGAAAATACCTGCCACTGGCTGGCAGTGATGACTTCTGGGCAGGTTATTCATCTTTCCGATCTGCCGCCCGAATTACAGCCCGGTTCCAGTCAGGCTGTTAGTGAAGAGATGCACAGCTGGCAGGATGGACTGATGAGCTGGACCCAGAAACAACTCGCTGCCGGCTCCGACAAAATTGCGGAAAAAGTTGTTTCAGATGTCGAGACAATATTGATCAGGGCCGCGCTGACAAAAACCAATGGCCGCCGAAATGATGCTGCAAAGCTGCTTGGCTGGGGCAGAAATACTCTGACACGGAAGATCAAGGAACACGGCATTGACTAGATTAATACTATCCACGCGTATGCGTGAATGGCATGCTGACTATTCGACCTTTTCCGCTTCACTTACACACTTGATATACGCATCTTCCAGGTTGTCGCTGTCATAGGATTGTTTGAAATCAACCGGAGTGCCTTCAAAGATAATCCTGCTGTCATGCAATACAGCCATCTCATCTGCCATTTCATCGACATCAGCCAGCACATGTGAACTGAAAAACAGGGTTACACCCTGTTCTTTTAACTTGAATAACTGATGTTTAAACAGCACGCGTGCTTTCGGGTCCAGACCGCTCATGGGCTCATCCAGTATCAGCAATGCCTTGCCGCTTAACAGGCATGAAGTAATACCCAGTTTCTGTGTCATACCTTTGGATAAACGCCCGACCGATGATTCCATGGCGTCGCGCCCGAGCTCAAGCGCGTCCAGCATTGTGTCGATTTCCTCTTTGCTGTGATCACCACCATGCAACTGCAGCATGTAACTAATAAAGTCCTTGCACTTCAAATGCAATGGCGGTGAAAACCGGTCGGGTAGATACGCAACCTGGTCGCGTGCGCTGACGCGACGATGCGACTTGCCAAACAGTTTTATCAAACCATCATCGATAGCAATTAGATCCAGCATCGCTTTAATCATGGTGGACTTGCCACTGCCGTTC
>JAASSE010000033.1 GCA_021768055.1 Gammaproteobacteria bacterium
AAGCGGCGCTATCTGCCATGGAGGCGAACGCATCATGCAACAATTCAACATAAGGGTAATGCTGCCGGTTTGTGTTTTTTTGTTGTTTCAAACCGGCCTGTCCCGTTCATCCGAATGTAATCCGGATTCTCATTACCCCTGCGTAGATGACGAACATGGTTTTCAGGAAAAATACAATTCGGGCTGGGCTTTCTACATTGATAACGATGTATTCTCTGGCCAGGAAGGCGACCGTGACTACACTGGCGGCCTGGCGGTCACGCTTTCAGGTCAACGTGCGCAGGAATTCGCACTGTCGATTGACAGCTGGCGTAATGCTGTCGATGGCTGGTTTGGTGTAAACAAACTCTATGACAAACAGCAACATTTCAAGCTACACAGTTTTGAATACGGTTTCACTTTATTTACACCGGGGGATATAACAAATCCCGATCCCATTCCCGATGATCGCCCATACGCCAGCCTGTTTTTTATATCCAATGCCGAACAAACCATAGTACCTTCCAGAAACCTGGCATACCAGTCGACGCTCACCATCGGCATCCTGGGGTTGCCGATTGCAGAAGACATTCAGGCAAGCTTGCACAATCTGACCGGATCGGCAGAGCCCCAGGGGTGGGAGCACCAGATCTCGTACGGCGGCGAACCCACCGTAAAATTTTCACTTTCAGTCCAGAAAACGCTGGTAATCAATAACGGCAAGATCGATTATGAACTCAAGACCAGCGCCGAAGGCAACATTGGCTATAACACCGATGTCGGTATCGGGATCGGAGGGCGCTGGGGAAGAATCAATACTCCGTGGTGGAGCTTTAATCCGCACCAGGCTGAATACATTAACCTGGGTTCGCCCGTGGTCGCCACCGTCAGGGATCACGTTGGCCGTGAATTGTATCTCTGGGCCGGCGCAAACTTGAAATACAGCTTTTATAACGCCCTTCTGCAAGGCCAGTTCCGTGACAGTACTGTGACGTTTGATCGAGATCAGCTTGAGCATGTTATTGCGGAAGGCTGGATAGGCGTTACCCGCGAGTTCAGCAATGAATTCAGGGGCAGCCTGTACGTGCGCGCGAGGTCTGAAGAATACAAGGGGCCGAATGCACGTAATCCGGTATGGGGTGGCATCATCGTCAGCCGGGCCTTTTAGAATCACTGTCAGCTCATACATGATCACTTGCCACAGCGGTTACTAAAGCAGCCTGCAAATACTGCGAAATCCCGCATTTACATGATACTACTCAACAATACCCCTGCAATACTGACATATTATAGGCCGCTGATTTTGTTACACTAACGCACACTAACTCACAGACTGGCCGGAATGACTGAATACGCATTAATTCTTCTCAGCACCATCCTGGTAAATAATTTCGTGCTGGTGAAATTCCTCGGCCTGTGCCCGTTTATGGGCGTATCCCGAAAACTGGAAACAGCCATGGGCATGGCGCTGGCGACCACCTTCGTGCTGACATTATCATCTGTTTTGAGCTACCTGGTTAACCATTACATACTGGCACCGCTTGAAATCGAGTACATGCGCACCATCATGTTCATCCTGGTGATCGCCGTGGTTGTGCAATTCACCGAAATGGTCGTGCACAAGACCAGCCCGCTGTTGTACAACGTTCTGGGTATTTTCCTGCCACTGATCACAACCAACTGTGCAGTGCTTGGCGTTGCCCTGTTGAATGTCCAGGTACAGAACAATTTCATACAGTCACTGTTTTACGGATTCGGTGCTGCTGTCGGCTTTTCACTGGTACTGATCCTGTTTTCAGCGATGCGAGAACGCATTGCTGCAGCTGATGTACCAGAAATATTTCAGGGTACTTCCATTGCACTGATTACTGCAGGCATCATGTCTCTAGCATTCATGGGATTTGCCGGCTTGATAAAAGTCTAGGACCGGAAATCGGATAGCGGATATGTGGGTTGTCGTCATTACTCTGGCAATAATTTCAGCAGCATTCGGACTGTTGCTGGGCTACTCTGCAATCCGCTTCAAGGTAGAAGGCGATCCGGTAGTCGACCAGATCGATGCGCTGCTGCCGCAGACGCAATGCGGCCAGTGCACCTATGCAGGCTGCAGGCCCTATGCCGAAGCAATCGCCAAGGGTGAAGCCGACATCAATCAATGCCCGCCTGGTGGTGAGGCCGTCATTATCGCCCTGGCGGATTTACTTGATATGGAAGTAAAACCGTTGAGCGCCGAGCACGGCGTGGAAAAGGAAACAGCTACGGTTGTTTATATCGATGAGCAAACATGCATTGGCTGTACCCTGTGCATCCAGGCCTGCCCCGTTGATGCCATCCTTGGTGCTGCTAAACAGATGCACACGGTAATTGAAAGCGAATGCACCGGTTGTAATTTATGTATACCACCCTGCCCTGTTGATTGCATTTATGTGAAACCCGTTGAACCCACGCTGCAGACCTGGATATGGGAACAACCCATTGGCGGCTTTGCTGCACCAAAGGCAACCTGAGATGTTATCAAGAGATAAAACCTGGGTGGGTAATGACAACGGGGAACATAGCTTCCACGGCGGCATCAAGTTGCCCGGGCATAAAGACCTGTCGACGCAATCACCGATTGCGGACATGCCCGCCTGTGATGTTTATACCGTTCCCTTGAACCAGCACATCGGTGCAGAGGGCGAAATACTGGTCAAAGCCGGTGATCATGTACTTAAAGGGCAAATGCTGGCACGTCCTCACGGCATGGTCAGTGCCGCGATTCATTCCCCGGTTTCAGGTGAAATCATTGAAATTTCCAACCACCGGTTCCCCCACCCTTCGGGCCTGGCAGCACCCTGCTTTGTTATCAAAAACGATCACAAAGACGAATGGATCGAACGTAATCCTGTCGGGGATGATTACGCTCAGCTCGGCTCGCATGAGCTTCGCGGCCTGATACGTGATGCCGGTATTGTCGGACTCGGCGGTGCCGGCTTCCCCGCAGCTGTAAAACAGACCGAAGTCGGCATTACAACCCTGATCATCAACGGCGTCGAGTGCGAACCTTACATCAGCTGCGACGACATGCTGATGCGTGAACATGCCGATGAAATCATAGCCGGTGCAAAAATCATTGCGCAGATCATCAAGGCAGAAAACTGCGTCATTGCCATTGAAGACAACAAGCCGCAAGCGATAGATGCTGTCAGCAAGGCCATCAATGATGATGACTCCGGTTTTATCGAATTACAGGTGGTGCCAACTATCTATCCCAGTGGCGGTGAGCGTCAGCTGATTAAAATCATTACCGGAATGGAAGTACCGATGAATGGTTTGCCGGCCGACATCCACGTACTTTGCCATAACGTCGCGACCAGTTATGCAATTTATAACGCGATATATCATGCAATACCCTTAATTTCCCGCATCGTGACCATCACTGGCCACGGTGTTCAGTCCCCGCAAAATATCAATACTGCAATCGGCACACCTATCAAGGACTGTATTGAGTTTTGTGGTGGTTACCGGGACGACGCACGCGCGCTGATCATGGGCGGTCCGATGATGGGACTGACACTGGATACTGACGAGCTTCCCGTGATCAAGACGTCCAATTGCCTACTGGTCACCACCCCTGAGGACATGGCGCTGCCAGCGAGCAAATCGCACATGCCCTGTATCCGTTGCGGTAAATGTGTTGATGTGTGTCCCGCCAACCTGCTGCCGCAGCAGTTGTACTGGTACTCTGCAGACAGGGACTATGACCGGGCGATCAACCTTAACCTGTTTGGCTGTATCGAATGCGGCTGCTGCGATTATGTTTGCCCCAGCGATATACCCCTGGTGCAATACTTCAGGCATGCGAAATCCGGTATCTGGGAGCAGGAGCGCGAGCGCAAGAAATCGGACATCGCCAGGCAACGCCATGAAAACAGGCAAGCCCGCCAGGATAAACAGAAGCAGGAACGTGAAGAGCGGCTACGCAAGAAACGTGAAGCACTGGCTAAAGGCAAGGACAGTCACAAACTTGAACTGGACAAAAAGAAAGCCCTGATTGCTGACGCACTGGCACGTGTCAAAGAAAAGAAAGCGAAGCAGCCAGTAAAACCAAAAAATACGGAAAACCTGACAGAAGAACAATTGGAAAAAATTGCCGAAGCTGATCGCAGGCGCAAAAAACTTAAAAAGGAAAGGGGCGATCAGGATGCTGTTTAAAAAAGCAGACGCACCCTATCTGAAAGATTACAGCAATGTGCAATCGATGATGCTCAAGGTCATCTATGCACTGATCCCCGGCAGCATTGCCATGTTCTGGTTTTTTGGCTGGGGCGTACTGTTCAACCTTGCTATTGCCATCAGTGTCTGCCTCGCCAGTGAAGCGATGATGCTTAAATTCCGCCGACGTCCGGTAGAGCCCGCGCTGAAGGATGGCAGTGCGCTAGTAACAGCCTGCCTGCTTGCACTGGCGCTGCCACCGCTGGCGCCCTGGTGGCTGGTTGCCATTGCCAGCCTGTTCGCGATCGTGGTTGCCAAGCACCTGTACGGCGGTCTTGGGTTCAATCCGTTCAATCCTGCGATGGTAGGTTATGTCGTGGTGTTAATTTCATTCCCACGTGAAATGACATTGTGGACACCGCCCCTGGGTGTTGCCGGTGGCTGGCCCAGCTTCACAGACGCGGTTGCAATTGTGTTTGGCAGCGGCATTTCAACCCAGGCCCTTGATGCCATCACCATGGCCACACCCATCGACATACTAAAGACGCACATCAACATGGAACATGACATTGAATATGTCAGAACACACAAGGTTTATGGCGAACTGTTCGGGCCGGTGACCGGTGTCGGCTGGGAGTGGATCAACGGTCTCTACCTGGCTGGTGGTTTGTGGTTAATCAAACAAGGCGTGATCGATAAACGCATTCCTATTTCATTTATCATCAGCCTGGTTTTGATATCCAACTTTTTATCTGTACTCGACTATGCGAGTTACAGCTCTGCACTGTTTCATACCCTCAGTGGCGGTACCATGCTGGCTGCTTTTTTTATCGCAACGGATCCTGTTACTGCCAGTACAACACCCCGCGGACGCATTATTTATGGCGCGGGTATTGCGGCTATTGCGTACATCATTCGCAACTGGGGTGGTTACCCGGACGGCATAGCATTCGCTGTATTACTGATGAACATGGCCGCGCCATTACTGGATCAATACACGCAACCTCGTACGTTCGGTAAATCCGAAGCAAAATCATGAATCTCCACAAACAGGTATTAACCACGGCCGTTTTGTTGATGATATTTGCAATCATTGGTGCGGGCGTAGTGGGCTTTACCTATGAAAATACCTACGACAGGATCAAACGTAATGAGCAATTGACCACGCTGCGTAAACTCAACACCATCCTGTCACCCGAGAGCTATGACAATGCCCTGCTGGATGACCAGATAACACTGGCCAAAAGCACCTTACTGGGAACAACTGATAACTCATCCGCCTATCTTGCCTACAAAAACGAAGTCCCGGTTGCAGCCGTATTGTCCCCTATTGCACTTAACGGCTATAACGGCCCTATTGAGCTGCTGGTAGGTATTAACTATGACGGCACCCTGGCCGGTGTTCGCGTGACCAAGCACCGGGAAACGCCCGGTCTAGGCGATGTCGTCGAATCACAACGGTCTGACTGGATACTTGGTTTTACCGGCAAATCCTTATCCAATCCGGCAGAAAACAAATGGAAAGTAAAACGCGATGGCGGTGAATTCGACCAGTTCACCGGTGCCACAATAACCCCGCGCGCTGTCGTGAAAGCCGTTCATTCAGCTTTGTTATACTTTAAAAAACACCGCGACGAAATTTTCAAACAGAAAACCGATGCCAGCCCAGTCGATAAAAATAGCTAAAGACGGCTTGTGGACCAACAACGTTGCACTGGTGCAATTGCTGGGTCTCTGCCCCTTGCTGGCTGTCACCGGTTCCTTTATAAACGGCCTCGGCCTCGGCATAGCCACCCTGATTACACTGGTCGTATCGAACAGCTGTGTCTCCATCATCCGTCACTGGGTTCGTCCTGAAGTCAGGATACCGATTTTTGTCCTCATCATCGCATCCATCGTAACCACGATCGAGCTCGCAATGAATGCATGGTTTCACGAACTGTTTCTGACACTCGGTATTTTTATCCCGCTCATTGTCACCAACTGTTCCATCATCGCGCGCGCCGAATCATTCGCATCAAAAAACAGCCTTGTCGATTCAACCTTCGATGGCTTCATGATGGGCCTCGGCTTCCTGATTGTGCTGGTAATCCTGGGCAGCATTCGCGAAATCATTGGCGCCGGTACGTTGTTCGCTAACGCACATTTAATGTTCGGCGAGCAGGCAAAAACTATGCTGTTATCGTTTGGTGATAACTACCCGGGTTTCCTGTTGGCAATTCTGCCACCGGGTGCATTTATCGGACTGGGCCTGTTGATCGCACTGAAAAACCACATCGATAAAAAATTAAAGCAGCCAGTTACCAGTACCGAGGCGACCGGCGATACACCATCACCCGCCGTTTAGCCATAACGGCACTCTGGTTACATGAACAACAAAAAGCGCCACGAGATTTTTACGCGGCTTAAAAAAGCCAATCCAGAACCCACCACCGAGCTGAACTATTCTTCGCCATTTGAACTGCTGGTCGCGGTGATTTTGTCTGCACAAGCGACTGATGTCAGTGTCAACAAGGCTACAGCCGAACTCTACAAGGTTGCCAATACGCCGGAAGCAATTTACAAGTTGGGTGAAGCCGGCTTGAAAAAATATATCAAGAGCATCGGCCTGTACAACAGCAAGGCCAAGAACATTATCAAGACCTGCAGAATCCTCATAGATGAACACAACAGCCAGGTACCTGAAAAACAAAGCCAGCTTGAAGCCCTACCCGGCGTTGGTCGTAAGACAGCTAATGTGGTGCGTAATACCGCATTCGGCCACGAGACCATTGCGGTTGACACCCATATTTTCCGCGTCTCAAATAGAACAAAAATCGCACCTGGAAAAACCGTGCTTGAAGTCGAAAAAAAACTGCAGAAATTTGTACCGGACGAATTCAAAAAGGACGCACACCACTGGCTGATTCTGCATGGCCGCTATACCTGCATTGCACGAAAACCGCGCTGCGGTTCCTGCGTGATAGAAGACCTGTGTGAATACAAGGACAAGACCGAGTAATGTTCCCTTCTGACCGCACCCAGTTAAGAAAGGTCTTTTATGACTGCTGGCAGCTACACCAACACGGCAAGGCACCGGACCCGTTGCAGCAAATGATCATTGGCGTCATCGAACAGCACCCTGAATATCATGCTTTGCTGGAGCAGGATACCCAGCTGGACAGGGATTTTGACGAGAACAACCCGTTCCTGCATATGAGCATGCATATTGCCCTGATTGAACAAATTTCGACCAACCGGCCAGCCGGCACTCGCGATATACACCAGCAACTGACCCGCATATACCAGTCAGCACATGAGGCCGAACACAAAATGATGGAGTGTCTGTCAGAATCCATCTGGCAAGCACAGCGAACTAACACCCAGCCTGACGAAACAGCCTATCTGGATTGTTTGAAAGCGCTGCTTAAATAATATTGATTACCATATTCAATTATTCTCTGAACTTCATCTGTAAACGATTGTCATTCAGAACGTAATCAATGTAGACTCGGCCGCTCCCCACCATAGGGTACGGCTTACAACCAGACGGAGAATTAATGTTATGTCAGACAAATCACTTAAGAAACCACTAGCGATTGCCATGGGTGCAACGTTTGCAGCAGCATTATCAGCA
>JAASSE010000215.1 GCA_021768055.1 Gammaproteobacteria bacterium
ACTGCTACATGGCGAATACCTTGTGCCTAACTGGTACATCGATAAGCACCGTATTGCGTATCGAGATAAATTCCGCATTCCGCAGACATTGCCTTTGTATTTTGAGCCGGTGTCGTGGTTATTGAAGACCTGGTCAGCGAAACAGGCAGAACACTGATGCTAGCCTACATAGCAAAACGACTGTTACTGATGATACCGACATTGTTCGGGGTCATGCTGGTGACATTCCTGGTAACGCAGTTTGTGCCCGGTGGCCCGGTCGAGCAGCTCGTCAGCCAGCTCGAAGGCCAGGCTGCGCATGGTGAAGCCGGTAGTGGTGTTGGTGGGCTGTACCGCGGTGCACACGGGCTGGATCCAGAACATGTTGAAGAAATAAAAGCCCTGTACGGTTTTGACAAGCCGGTGCATGTACGATTTTTCACCATGCTCAAGAGCTACCTCAGCTTCGAATTCGGTGAAAGCTACTTTCACAACCGCTCGGTGATGGAGCTGATCATCGACAAGCTGCCGGTATCGATCAGCCTCGGCATGTGGACTTTTTTTATCGTTTACCTGACCTGTATTCCGCTGGGTATTGCCAAGGCAGTGCGCGACGGCTCGACATTTGATGTTGTGTCCAGCACGCTGATCCTGGTTGGTTACGCGATACCAGGCTTCGTGCTGGGCATCGTGTTGATCGTCTTGCTTGGCGGCGGCAGTTTCTGGGATGTATTTCCGTTGGCCGGCATCGTATCCGAGAACTGGCGGGAACTGTCGTGGTTTGAACTGATACTGGATTACCTGTGGCATATGGTATTGCCGATTATCGCGATGGTGATTGGCAGTTTCGCGGTGATGACGATGCTGACCAAGAACAGCTTCATCGAGGAAATCCGCAAACAGTATGTGCTTACGGCAAGGGCGAAGGGCGCCAGTGAAAATAAAGTTCTGTACGGACATATTTTCAGAAATGCAATCATCCCGCTGGTTACCGGTTTTCCTGCCGCGTTTATCGGCGCATTCTTTACCGGCAGCCTGCTGATCGAAACCATTTTCTCGCTGGACGGGCTCGGCCTGCTATCCTACGAATCTGTCCTCAAGCGTGATTACCCCGTGGTGCTGGGCACGCTGTACCTGTTTACCCTGCTCGGGCTGATTGCGAAACTGATGGCGGACCTCAGCTATGTGCTGATCGATCCGCGCATTCATTTCGAGGCAGTTGACTAGCTATGGGTGCACCGGTCAACAACGCAAACAACATTCACCTTTCGCCCGGGCGACGTTCGTGGTTACGTTTCAAGGCTAACCGGCGTGGTTATGTCAGCTTGTGGCTGTTCGGGATACTTTTTGTATTGAGCCTGTTCGCCGAAGTACTGTTCAACGACAAGCCCCTGGTCATCAGCTATAACGATGAACTGTATTTCCCGTTTATCAAGGCATACCCGGAAACGACATTCGGCGGTGATTTTGAAACCGAAGCGGATTACACCGATAGCTATGTTCGTGAGCTGATCACCGCGGGCGATAACTGGGTGATCGATCCATGGATATCGTATAGCTATAACACGATCAATTTCAGATCGGCATTACCGAATCCCGCAATGCCAACGGATGAAAACCTGCTCGGCACAGATGACCGCGGTCGTGATGTATTTGCACGGCTGGTTTATGGTTTTCGCATTTCTGTACTGTTTGCATTTGCCTTGACCGCGATCGGCGTTTTTATCGGTATTGTTGCCGGCGCGGTGCAGGGCTATTTCTCGGGGCGGCTGGATTTGTTCATGCAGCGCGTGATTGAAGTCTGGTCGTCCATGCCCGAGCTTTATTTGCTGATCATTTTCGCATCCATATTTCAGCCGAGCATATGGTTGTTAATCGTGTTGTTGTCGCTGTTTGGCTGGATGGGGCTGTCCGATTATGTGCGCGCCGAGTTTTTACGCGGTCGCAACATGGATTATGTGCAGGCAGCACGTGCCATGGGCCTGTCGGATCTCGCCATCATGCGTACCCATTTGCTACCCAACAGCATGACGCCGGTGATCACGTTTCTACCGTTTCGTATCAGCGGATCGATCCTGGCACTGACCAGCCTGGATTTTCTCGGCCTCGGCGTGCCGCCGACAACACCCAGCCTGGGCGAGTTGCTGGCGCAGGGCAAAGAAAACATAGAAGCGTGGTGGCTGGCAATGTGTACCTTTATCGTGCTGGTAGGCACGCTGATGCTGCTTATTTTTATTGGCGAAGCGCTGCGCGAAGCACTCGATCCACGGAAGCTCTGATATGTCGGACAAGCTGCTACAAGTTGATAACCTCAAGGTCACCTTCAAGACACAGGGTGGTGATATTGAAGCCGTGCGCGGCATCAGCTTTGATATCAATAAATCGGAAAATGTTGCTATTGTCGGTGAATCAGGTTCCGGCAAGTCGGTAACCGCGCTGTCCCTGTTGCAATTGCACGAACCCCGATCCGTCGTCTATCCCGACGGAAAAGTCATTTTCAACAACCAGGATTTACTACATGTCAGTGAAGCGGGCATGCGTGATGTGCGCGGCAAGGATATTTCCATGATATTCCAGGAGCCGATGACATCACTGAATCCGGTGTACCCGGTAGGCACACAAATCCAGGAATCCCTGCAACTGCACAAGCAGATGGACAAGCAGACTGCAAGAAAGACTGCCATCGAGTTGCTCGACAGGGTCGGTATTCGAGATCCGCATCACCGCATTGATTCATTTCCGCACATGCTGTCCGGTGGTCAACGACAACGTGTGATGATCGCGATGGCGCTGGCGTGCAACCCGGAACTGTTGATTGCGGATGAACCGACCACGGCACTGGATGTTACCGTGCAGCAACAAATACTTGAATTGCTCAACGACCTGCAAAAAGAAACAGGCATGTCGGTACTGTTGATCACGCATGACCTCAACCTTGTGCGCCGTTTTGCTCATAGGGTCTGCGTCATGCACGAGGGTCTGCTGGTTGAGCAGTCCGCCGCCGAAACCCTGTTCAAGCAGCCAAAACATGAGTACACGCGGTATCTGCTCGATAGCGAGCCCGAGTCACGCATTGCCGAAATCGAGCCTGGCGATCAAACGGTTATTAAAGCGGACAACGTTCGTGTTTACTTCCCAGTGCGCAAGGGTTTTTTCAAACGCAAGGTTGATGAAGTCAAAGCCGTTGATGATATCGATGTTGAACTGAAGCAGGGTGAGACCCTGGGCATCGTCGGCGAATCGGGTTCGGGTAAAACCACACTGGGCATGGCGCTGCTACGGCTGGTGGACTCAAGCGGTGAAATACGTTTTGGTGAACGGGTGATTTCGGATTACCGCGAGCAGCAGATGCGCCCCTTGCGCCGCTATTTCCAGATCGTGTTCCAGGATCCGTTCTCTTCGCTGTCACCGCGCATGACCGTTGAGCAAATTGTCGGTGAAGGCCTGAAACTGCATTACCCGGAACTGGATAAGCACCAGCGTCATGAACGCATTGTTGCGACACTGGCGGAAGTCGGACTG
>JAASSE010000034.1 GCA_021768055.1 Gammaproteobacteria bacterium
CGCGTTCGATAACCCGTTCGCCGCATGAATGGCAATAGGTGCTGTCACCTTCCACATCATGCACATTGCCGGTGTAGGCGTAACGTATGCCGTTCTTCATTGCGATCTCGCGCGCGCGCTGCAGAGTAGCGATCGGCGTTCTTGGTGCATCCATCAGCTTGTAGTCCGGATGGAACGCGGTGAAGTGCATCGGTACATCGGGCCCAAGCTTGTCCATGACCCACTGCGACATTTCCTCGATCTCCCTGTCGCCGTCGTTGTAGCCCGGTATCAGCAGGGTCGTCAGCTCCATCCAGACATCGGTTTCATTATGGATGTATTCGATCGTATCCAGCACCGGTGCCAGGTGTGAACCGGTGACTTTCCAGTAGAACTCCTCGGTAAACGCTTTCAGGTCGACATTGGCCGCATCCATGTACTGGTAAAACTCCTCGCGCGGCTCCGGAGAGACGTAACCGGCGGTGACCGCGATGGACTTGATGTCTTTTTCGCGGCAGGCCTTGGCGACATCGATGGCATACTCGTGGAAAATCACCGGGTCATTGTAGGTGTAGGCAACGCTGCGGCAGCCGAGGTCTGCTGCTGCTTTTGCGATGGTCTCGGGATCCGCCTTGTCCATCAACGTATCCAGCTGGCGCGACTTGCTGATATCCCAGTTCTGACAGAACTTGCAGGCCAGGTTACAGCCGGCAGTACCGAAGGAAAGCACTGGCGTGCCCGGCAGGTAGTGGTTCAGCGGTTTTTTTTCGACCGGATCGATGCAGTAGCCGCTGGAGCGCCCGTAGGTAGTCAGCACGATCTGGTCTGCAACACTGGCGCGCACGAAACACAGCCCGCGCTGACCATCGTGCAGCTTGCACTCGCGTGGGCACAGATCACACTGAATTCGCCCGTCATCCAGTTTGTGCCAGTATTTGGTCGGCACCACACCCGGATCATCCAGCGTTATATGTTCGCGTTCTTTAATCATGATATTCGATTATCTTATAAAACCATACTTAATGATCTTTTGATGAATATCAAGGGGAATCCTATTGTTACCATCTGTACACTTTCCCCCTGTGGCAGCATAATTACAGCTAGAGGAGAGCAATATGTCCGGTACACGTTCAGCAGCAGTTGCCGGTCTGTTCTATCCGGCAGACCCGGTGCAGTTACAGGCTGAGATCAAGGCCATGTTGGCTGCGGTCGAAAGCCAGCCAACCCGTCCCAAGGCATTGATCGTGCCGCATGCCGGTTATATCTATTCCGGCCCCATCGCGGCCAGCGCCTACGCACAGCTGATATCGGTCGCGGCACAGATCAGCCGTGTCATCCTGCTGGGCCCCTGCCACAGGGTACCACTGCAAGGACTAGCCACCAGCAGCGCCGATTATTTTGAAACACCGCTCGGCAAGATCAGGCTCGACCGTGATGCCATTCAACAGATCGCCGCGCTGCCGCAGGTGCAGGAATTCGACCTCACTCACCAGCAGGAACACAGCCTCGAAGTACAGCTGCCGTTCCTGCAGCAAGTGCTGGACAGCTTCACCCTGGTGCCGCTAGTGGTAGGTGATGCCAGTGCCGATGAAGTCAGTGAAGTACTCGAACAGCTGTGGGGCGGTGATGAAACCCTGATCGTTATTTCGTCCGATCTCAGCCACTATCATGACTACGAAACAGCCCGCTCCATGGACAGCAACACCTGTCGCGCGATTGAACAGATGAACCCGGAGGCGATTCATTATGAACAGGCCTGCGGCAGAAATCCCGTGACTGGCTTGTTGCGCTCTGCTGCCAGGCATGGTTTGAATGTAACGACACTGGACCTGCGCAACTCTGGAGATACCGCAGGCGATAAAAATCAGGTGGTTGGTTATGGCGCCTGGATGTTTAACTGAAATAACAGGAAACATGTTAAGCAAGGAACACCGACAACTTCTGCTGGAGCTGGCACGGAAATCGATCGAGTATGGGCTTGAACACGGCAAAGCCATTACCGTGGAACTGTCACAATACCCGGAATGTTTTCGCGAAAAGAAAGCAACCTTTGTAACACTTAAACGTCATAATGAACTGCGTGGCTGTATTGGCATTTTGAAACCTGTCAGATCGCTGGCTGAAGATGTTGCACATAATGCCTGGGCGGCTGCTTTTACCGACAGCCGCTTCTCGCCGTTAACAAAGAATGAGCTGGATGGCCTGGATATACATATTTCAATTCTGGGTACACCTGAAGATATCGAGTTTGATTCTGAAGAAGACCTGATCAGCAAGATCCAGACTGGTGTCGATGGCCTGATTCTGGAAGACGGTATTAACAAGGGTACGTTTTTACCTTCGGTGTGGGAATCGGTACCGAATGCCCGGGAATTTCTTAATCACCTTAAACAAAAAGCCGGACTACCGGCAACACACTGGAGCGATTCGATCAGGGTTCAGCGTTACGCAGTTGAAGAAATTTGAGGTATACGCATGGCAACGAAGAAACAGAACTTGAAACAGCAAATCGTCGATACGGCCCTGGCATTAGCCGACAAGCGCAGCTGGGAAGCCATACGTCTGCACGATATTGCAGATGAACTGAAAATATCCCTTGATGATATCCGCCAGCACTTTCGCGAAAAAGAAGACATTATCGATGCCTGGTTTGACCAGGCTGACCAGGCCATGCTGGCGGTACGTGAACGCAAGGATTTCAACGACAAGCCGATAAATGAAAAGCTTCACGATTTGCTGATGGGCTGGCTGGCAGCACTCGCTGAACACCGGCGTGTCACCCGGCAGATGATTGTCGGCAAACTTGAACCCGGACACATTCACTACCAGATAAACGGCCTGCTGCGTGTCAGCCGCACCGTGCAATGGTGGCGCGAAGCCGCGGGTATTACTTCCACGCTACCCAGGCGTGCGTTCGAGGAAACCGCACTGACTTCGCTTTACCTGGCGACGTTCTTCAAGTGGATGCTGGATGATTCGGAAAACAGCGAGTCGACAAGCCGGTTTTTAAAACAAGCCCTGGACTCGGCCTGTCGCCTGTCCCGCCGCTGTCACAGACAACCCATGAAACAAAAGCCGGCATCCGGCAAGGCAGCGGAGTTACAGCAAACTCAGGGTACCTGATTGCACGGCAATGGACACGTTGACGCATGTCAGTGGCGCACTGGTCGGACGCGCAACATGGAGCAGGCGCAGCCGGATCAGCCTGAAGCAACGCACCCTGCCTCTGTTGATTGACTTTTACAGCAGTATTATTATGGTTTATACAGTAAGCAAACTCTGTGCTGTTTCTACATAATAAACACGACATTGGAGGATGAAGATGACAGGCTCCTATCCACATGCGCCACATGGCTGGACTGAAAGTGATGCAGAAGCCGTCGCCAAAGAAGAGGGGCTGACCCTCGAAGACGATCACTGGGAACTGATTCTGTGTCTGCAGGAATATTATGACAAGGTCGAATTTCCCAAACTGCGCGAAATCACCGATGCCCTGGAAGAACATTTCCACAGCAAGGGCGGCATGAAATATCTGCACCAGCTGATACCCAATGGCCCGGTTGCCCAGGGATGCAGGCTGGCAGGGCTCAAGGTTCCGGCCGGCAGCGTTGACCCCTCATTCGGAAGCACAGCCTGACAGCTTTCCGAACCGGCCCCGGCGGTTGCGCCGGGGCCTGCTCTTCTGCCCAGTCAAAGCGCAATAAGGTACACACCGGCAACCATCATAGCGCCAGCCAGAAAGTGTTCTGCGCGGGCACGTTCATGAAACAGCAACACGCTGTACAGCATTCCGAATAACAGGCTGCTGCGTTTGACCGCGATCATGTAGGCCACTTCAATGTGCTGGATCGCAAAAAAGTGTGACAGCACCATGATGCTCATGAACAGGCCGATGGCGAGGTGCGCAACCGGCCTGCGCCACAATATGTGCACCGGTGTGCTGGCGCCAATGGAAAACACAACGATAACAGCAAAGCCAATCACAACGTAATAAAGGGTGCCAAAGAACAATGGTGTGGTGTAGGCAAGCGCACCCTTGCCCAGCACGGAAGTAAGGCTGTACAGGGCCGCGGTCATCAACATCAGCCTGGAGCCACGTTCAGTAACAATAGCCCTGAAAGGCGCCAGTACATCGAAGCGTTCACCACGGGCATGTTCGATATTCAACAACCAGGCACCCAGCACCACCAGCATGATGCCGCTGAATCCGGTCAGAGTTACCGTTTCACCCAGTAACACGTAACCGGTGACGGTATTGAACACCGGGGTAAAGGAAAGATACGGCAGGGTGAGCGTTAATGAAGTGTCACGAATAGCCTGTACATAGAGCAGCATCGCCATCACTTCCAGCGGCACCAGTGCAGCTGCCCAGTACCAGAAGCCGATCTCAAGTTCGGGTATCGGCTGCAGTGCCAGTACCGGCAACAACAGTATTCCCGGCATCGCAAACCTGACGATAACCAGTTCGCGTGCGCGGTAACCTTGCAGGTACTTGCGGGTCAATGCATCAGCCGTGGCAATGCAGAATGCAGATATAAATGTTAAGGGTAGCCAGTCCACTGGTCTGAATAATCCGGTATCACGTTGATCAGTGATATTTTTCCATCGTTATATGTCCACGTTCACGACGTAGATGTTTGCGCATGCCTCTTTGTTTGAGCAGTTCTGTCACCTGCATGATCATTGCCGAATTACCGCACATCATTACATGCGAATCCTCGGCGCAGATTTTGAAGCCGGTCCGCGCTTCAACATCGCCCTGTTCAATCGCGCTGGTAATTCTTGCATTAATGGAACCTTCGACTTTTTCCCGCGTGATGAATGGTACAAATGAAAGTTGATCAATATGCTGTTGAAGCAGTTGCTCGATCAATTCCCGGTAAGACAACTCTTCTTCGGACCTTACCGAGTAACCCAGCACCACCTTTTCAAACCGCTGCCAAACATCCTCGGTTCTGAGGATGGACAGAAACGGGCCGATACCGGTACCGGTGGCCAGCATCCATAAATGCCTTGCCTCAGGCACTTCGTCGATGATCAAAAACCCGGACGCCCTTTCGCCGATCTTGATCGCATCCCCGGGTTTCATCTTCGCCAGCTGTGGTGTTAACGGGCCTTCGGGCACTATATTGAAATAAATTTCCAGTAGCTCTTCACCCGGCGCATTGACCAGAGAATACGGTCTGGCCACTTCTTCGCCTTCTACATCAAGCGCTACACGCACAAACTGGCCCGCCTTGAACGTTTCCAGGGGCGCCTTTAGGCGCAATGAAAACAGGCGTTCCGACCACTGGTAGTTTTCAACAATTTCACCTTGCAGCCATTTAGCCATTGTTGTAATCGACGCACCCGATCGAGTCATTAATCAAAATATCATAGCATTTATCGAAACACTGAAAACCAGACCAGTTCAAGGCATAATCACGGCAGCAACATCTGTAATTGGCAATAGCCCGCAAACCACAGTAACTTTCACCAAACTGAATTGAACATACATCCACAACTTGAAAATGATTGCATCATCATCGGCCGCTTTGAGCTGTGCCAGCTACTGTTAATGAATGATGCCAACTATCCATGGTTCATCCTGGTGCCCGACCGGGACAACATCACCGAACTGTACCAGCTGAGCGCGAAGGACCAGCAGCGATTTATCCGGGAGTCATCGAGTTTTTCCGCGACACTGGCGCAGGTATTCAAGCCCGATAAACTTAACATAGCGGCGCTAGGTAACGTGGTACCGCAGCTGCACGTACATCATGTCGTGCGTTATGAAACGGATCCCGCCTGGCCGGCGCCGGTATGGGGTGCCGTACCGGCGATTGGCTATGAAGATGCGCAAATTAAAGCTATCATTTCAAAACTAAGGGATGCGCTGGACCAGGATTTTACTTTTATTGTGTAAAGCACTCTCCTGGCGGTGAAATGAAAACTGAAAATGACAAGCTAATCGAGCCTATTGCTGCTCGCTTCGAGCAACAGGTCATATCCGCAACCAGCGAGTTGATCCAGCGGGCCAGTGAAATATTCGGTCAGCAGTTTCCGAAAATACCCGTGTTATTTGACCTCAAGGGACGTGCCGCCGGCATGTACAAGGTGCAGCGGCAACAACGCCTCATCCGCTATAACCCGTATATTTTTGCCAAGTATTTCAGTGACAACCTGAATACAACCGTGCCGCACGAAGTCGCCCACTACGTAACTGACCTGATGTACGGGCTGCGTCATATCAAACCGCACGGCCCCGAATGGAAACAGGTGATGCTGTCGCTGGGCGCTGATCCGGTCGCGACAGGCAGTTATGACCTCACCGGCATACCCCTGCGCAGGCAGCACCGCCACGATTACCGCTGTGCCTGCAGCACCCACCAGATCAGCACCATCCGCCACAATAAAATCCGTAACGGCAAGGCCAGCTATTACTGCCGTTATTGCAAATCCACGCTCGAATCCGTCGATCATTAAAAAATTTCGATTGATTTAACCCTTTTCTGCTCCCCCGGCGTTTACCTGTATGAGACCAACTAAACGCTGGAGATTGCCATGCATAACAACTACCGAATTTCGCCGCCACGGGCTGCGCTGACAGCCATCATAACTACCGCCGTGCTGCTGGCCTGCACGCCCTCCCAGCAACAGGGCAACAACCAGGTTGAGCCGTTGCCGTTACCCGCGGAGAAAACCAGTATCGTCGCGGAAGACGCCGCCAGCCCGACTACCGTCGGCAAACTGACGCAGCCAGTGGCGGCAATGGAGGAATCACTGAAAAGACGGGAGCTGCTGGCACAACCCGGCCGTATCGCTCACGATCAGCAGGCCATATCGCTGCCCTCTAGCTATGCCGCGAAATCCCTGCAATCGATCCGGGCACCGAGTGAACCGATTGACCGGGAAAACTATCAGCACTTTGACGACAACCGCATCAAGCTGGTTGCGGAGGCACCCGTTTCCACATTCAGCATCGACGTTGACACCGGCTCCTACAGCAATGTTCGCCGCATGATCAATAACGGCCAGCTGCCGCGTGAAGATGCAGTTCGCGTGGAAGAACTGATCAACTATTTTTCCTACAACTATCCCCTGCCGGACAAGCGTGCAACACCTTTTGCGGTCACTACTGAAGTCGGCGTTACACCATGGAACCCGGACACGCACCTGGTGCACATTGGTATCAAGGGGTTCGACGTCAAGCGCGACAAACTACCGGCTTCCAACCTCGTGTTCCTGGTCGATGTATCAGGTTCGATGAAATCAGCCGACAAACTGGGTTTACTCAAGTCCGCACTCAAGCTGCTGGGCAAGCAGATGCGCGCCGAAGACCGCATTTCGATCGTCGTTTATGCCGGTGCCAGCGGTGTGGTGCTGGAACCGGTTGCGGGCAATGAAACCGCGAAGATCAACCAGGCACTGGATGGCTTGACTGCGGGCGGTCGCACCAACGGCGCCGCCGGTATCCGTTCCGCTTACCAGCTCGCACAGCAATCATTCATCGAGGACGGCATCAATCGCGTGATACTGGCGACCGATGGTGATTTCAATGTCGGCACTGTCAACTTCGAGGCTCTCAAGGATCTGATCGAGGAAAAACGCAAGAGCGGGATATCATTGACAACACTCGGTTTTGGTACAGGCAATTACAATGACCACTTGATGGAACAGCTGGCCGATGCCGGCAACGGTAATTACGCCTACATCGATACCCTGAACGAAGCGCAGAAGGTACTGGTCGATGAAATGAGTTCCACCCTCAACACCATCGCCAAAGACGTTAAGATCCAGGTCGAGTTCAACC
>JAASSE010000216.1 GCA_021768055.1 Gammaproteobacteria bacterium
CGAGAAAATTGTGGCGTGATGTAATGCACATAGTCGTGCATGCGGCGCAGAATGGTGTCGACAATCACATCTGCAGTGTAGCCACGTTCCTTGTTATCACGGTGGATCTTCTGTATCCATTCAAGGTTAACACTGGGGACAACGCCAACCAGCAGGTCGACCTGGGCGGCAACATCAATTTCATCGTTTGCGACACCACCGTGCAGACCTTCATAGAACATCAGGTCAGAACCGGCAGTTATATCTTCCCAGGGTGTAAACTGTCCCGGTGACAGGCCTTCGTAGGGTTCGGCCTCTTCATCGCTGTGCAGGTACAAACGCTTCTGGCCACCACCGGTTTCACCGTAGGTCTTGAACAGTTCTTCGAGCTTGTCGAACAGATTTGCATCAGGACCAAAATGGCTGAAGTTCGAGTCGCCCTTGGCTTCCGCATCCGCCATGGCTTCCTTCATGGCAGCTCGGTCATAACGGTGAAAGCTGTCTCCCTCAATGATCACGGGCGTGATTCTTTCACGGGTGAAGATCTGCTCAAAAGCGTGCTTGACGGTGGAGGTGCCTGCCCCGGAAGAACCGGTGACCGCAACAATCGGGTGTTTGTGAGACATAGTATTCCTCGAGATTCCTGCTGTGTGGGCCAGCCACGGTGCGGGTGATTCTATGAGCCCCGCTACAAAAGGGCGCTATTGTAATGGTTTTCGGTGTTTTATGCAGCTATGCGCTTAGGTGGCAAGGCCTATAGCAGGGGTTATATGGGAATCTACTTTAGATTATGGTAATATTCGCGCTCGCTTTTTTGCCCTGAATCTGCAGCGATGTCGTGCTGCCGCACCGTAATCAGGATTTTTATGTACGATATCAAAGGCTTGATAACCAACCCGGGCCGCCTGCTGCCGTTTATGGCCTGGATAGGTAGGTGCAAGGACTCGAAGGTGCTAACCGCAGATTTCGTCGCGGGTATTACCGTGGCGTTGGTGCTGGTACCGCAATCCATGGCGTATGCACAGCTTGCCGGGCTGCCAGCTTACTACGGTCTATATGCCTCATTCCTGCCCGGTATCGTTGCCGCATTGTTCGGTTCATCACGCCAGCTCGCAACCGGTCCGGTCGCGGTAGTTTCACTGATGACTGCCGCAGCGCTGGAGCCACTGGCACTGACACCGGACATGTACATCGCTTATGCAATCTCGCTGGCGATCATGGTTGGAATTTTCCAGATGGCGCTGGGCGTGCTCAGACTCGGGGTGCTGGTCGATTTCCTGTCACACCCGGTAGTGATCGGCTTTACCAATGCAGCGGCCATCATCATTGCCACCTCACAGCTGAGCAAGATCTTTGGCGTCGTCGTCGAGAAGGGCGAACATCACTATGACACCATCTGGCGCGTGATCGTCGCGTCGACCACTGATACACATATGCTGACCCTGGGCATGGGGATTCTCGCGATCGCGATCATGGCAGTGATGAAAAAGTTTGTTCCCAAGTGGCCCAACGTGCTGGTCGCGGTGGTGATCACCACGGTGCTTTCAGCCTCGTTCGGTTTTGAAAAACAGGGTGGTGCTGTGGTTGGCGTTGTACCTGAAGGTCTTACCCTGCCGAGCCTGCCCACGGATGTCAGCTGGGACGTCCTCGTTCAACTGATCTCCACCGCGGTGATCATTTCGATCATCGGCTTCATGGAAGCCATCTCGATCGCCAAAGCCATGGCTGCCCGCACCCGGCAACGGCTGGACCCCAACCAGGAGCTGATCGGACAGGGCATGAGTAATGTTGTTTCCGGCCTGTTCCAGGGTTATGCGGTATCCGGATCGTTTTCGCGCTCTGCCGTTAACATCAATGCGGGTGCGATTACCGGCCTCTCGGCCGTGGTCACCGGTTGCGTTGTGGGTGCCACGCTGCTGTGGTTGACTCCATTGCTATACCATCTACCACAGGCAACACTGGCCGCTGTGATCATGATGGCGGTGATCAACCTGGTCAAGATCGAACCCATTATCTATGCCTGGCGGATACAACCGCACGATGGCATTGTCGCCGTGGTGACTTTCTTGCTGACGTTGATCGTAGCACCGCATCTTGAAACCGGCATTATCGTTGGTGTACTACTATCGCTTGGCCTCTACCTGTACCGCACCATGCGTCCACGCATCTCCATCCTGTCGCGTGACCCGGATGGCACCCTGCGCGATGCCGAAGTGCGCAAGCTGGCGACCTGTGACAACATCTCCTTGATTCGTTTTGACGGTTCACTCTATTTTGCCAACGCCGGTTATTTATCCGACACAATACTGAGCAGGGTAGCGAGCAAGCCGGACCTCAAGTTCGTCATCATCGATGCCGAGGGTATTAACAGTATTGATGCCACCGGTGAGGAGATGCTGCACGATCTTGCGATGAGACTGGAATCACTCGGCATCGAGCTGCTGTTTGCCCGTGCCAAGAAACAGATCATGGATATTCTCAAGCGCACCAAGTTCTTTGAGCATCACGGCAAGGAAAAATTCTTCCGTTTGCGTACGCACGCGTTCGAATACGCCTGGGAAAAACTGGGTGATGACCATGCAGCAACATGTCCACTCAAGCACGCCAAGCCGTTGAGCGATATCGAGGCCGAGGAAGTGCAGGAAGCCGAAGCAGCGGCAGGCGCCGAGATCAGTTCAGAGATTGCACCTGAACCCGAGATAGAAAAAGCCAGGAAAGACAAAGATAAAGAGCAGCCATCCGCTGCTTGAGCAGATCAGTTCTTTCTGAACAAAAGATCCCAGACACCGTGTCCCAGTCTACGGCCACGGGCTTCGAACTTGGTCGACGGTCGTTCCGCAGCAACGGCATACTGTCCTTTACCGGCAGCATTCACAAATCCCCGAGCCTGTTCCATCTCGGCCATCATGTGTTCGGCATAATCCTCCCAGTCCGTGGCCAGATGAAAAACACCGCCATTTTTCAGGCAACGGTGAATCTCCTGGATAAATTCGGATTTAACGATACGACGTTTGTGATGACGTTTCTTATGCCATGGATCCGGGAAAAACAGCTGGACGCAATCAAGGCTGTTATCGGGTATCTGGTGCTTGAGTACCTCGATAGCATCATGGTTGACCACGCGCACATTACTGATACCGGCTTCAGCCACACGGCGTAGCAGGTGGCCGACACCGGGGCGGTGTACTTCGATACCGAGGTAGTTTTTTTTCGGATGGTTCACTGCCTGTTGCAGCAGTGAGTCGCCGTTACCGAATCCGATTTCAAGTATTACCGGCGCTGTGCGATTGAACTCGGCATCAAGATCCAGCTTTTCATGGCCGTATTCAATGCCGTAAACCGGCCACCATTGCTCCAGTGCCTGTTGCTGGCCACGTGTGATGCGTCCCTGTCGCAGTACAAAACTGCGAATGGTTTTGTCAGCGGGCACGTATCAGAAAAACATTCCGTCGAGGGGTGAGGATGCCGACGCAAAACGTTTTTTCGGCATGCGCCCGGCAAGAAATGCTTCGC
>JAASSE010000217.1 GCA_021768055.1 Gammaproteobacteria bacterium
AACTCGCACAGGCGCTGCTGTGTAAACAACCCGACGAGCAGGGCACGGCCTGCGGCCAGTGTGAATCCTGCAAGCTGTTTAACGCGGGCACGCACCCGGATTACCGCCTGATCGAACCGACGCCACCGCCGAATTCGACCAGCAAAACCCCGGTGCTCAGCATCAAGATCGATGCACTGCGCGACATGTACCGGGCCATGGTGGAAACCAGCCAGTTCGGCGGTTACCGCATCGCCATTATCGAGGATGCGGACAAGATGCCGGTGCAGGCTGCCAACAGCCTGTTGAAAACGCTGGAAGAACCGGGCCCGAAAACCGCCCTGATCCTGGTCAGCTCACACCCGTACAAACTGCCGGTCACTATCCGCAGCCGCTGCCAGGCACTCGCATTCGACATCCCGGACAGCCAAACGGCAATCGACTGGCTGCAGCAGGCAGGGCTGGCCAACCCGCAGATAGCGCTGAAACTGTGCCACGGCGGGCCGCTGCAGGCACGGGACTATGTTGAAAACCAGGCAGAACAACGCGAATTACTGGTCCAGGCCCTGAATGCGGGCTCCAGTGGGGCGGAATCGATCCAGTACGCCCAGCAGCTGGCGCAGATGCCCCGGCACGCCTTGCTGGCCTGGATGCTGGACTGGGTCAGCGATCTCGGCCGTCTGCTGGTGTGCGGCGCTGATGCCGAGCTGGTCAACGAGGACCAGCGCACGGCGCTACAGGCCCGTGCCCGACAGGCGGATGTGAGGAAAGTGTACGACCTGCACGACCGCATCTGCGGCCTGATCAGGGCAGAGGGCATTGCCCTCAATCCGCAGTTATTCTGGGAAAATCTGCTAATATCTTGGGAAAACATATAACAAGAATCCCCAGGAGTTGATATGAGCGCACCCGCGGCACGCCCCGGAATGCTGTCCCTGAGCATCAAGGACAAGGCGTCACTATATGCGGCTTACATGCCCTATATAAAGAATGGCGGCCTGTTCATACCAACGACTAAAAAATACGACCTCGGTGATGAAGTGTTCATGCTGTTGACGCTGATGGAAGACAGCGAACGCATCCCGGTCGCCGGAAAAATCATCTGGGTCACACCCCAGGGTGCACAGGGCAACCGTTCAGCTGGAATCGGTGTCCAGTTCTCCCATCAGGATAAAGGTGCCACGCGCAACAAGATCGAAACACATCTTGCTGGTGCGATGAAATCCGACCGCATCACACACACCATGTAAGCCCTCAGCCTGACTCCACGGCTGAACTAAAATGTTCGTTGATTCACACTGCCATCTGGATTGCATCGATCTCGATGAATTCGGAAACGATTATGATTTATTAATCAAACGCTGTCTCGACGCCGGGGTCGAACACATGCTGTGCGTATCCATCGACATGGACAAGTATCCGCATATGCTGGAACAGACCCAACACTATCCACAGATTTCGGTTTCAGTCGGCGTTCATCCGATGGCGGACAAGTCTGCATCGGTCAGCGCTGATCAGCTGAAACAGCTTGCTGCCAATGACAAGGTTGTCGCCATTGGTGAAACAGGCCTGGACTATTACTATGAACAGGGTGATGCACAATGGCAGCAGGACCGCTTTCGAACACATGTACAGTGTGCTGTCGATATCAACAAACCCGTCATCATTCATACCCGCGACGCCAGCCAGGACACGCTGGACATTCTCAATCAGGAGAACGCTGCCCATTGCGGCGGCGTGATGCATTGTTTTACCGAAACCATGGAATTTGCCGAGAAAGCACTGGAACTTGGTTTCATGATTTCGTTTTCGGGGATTATTACCTTTCAAAATGCCGATGCGCTTCGGGAAGTCGCCAGGCAGGTACCTGATGAAAACCTGCTGATAGAAACTGACTCGCCATACCTGGCACCCGTTCCACACCGCGGTAAGCAAAACTACCCGGCCTATGTAAGACACGTCGCAGACAAACTTGCAGAAATAAGACAAACAACCATTGAGCATATCGCTCAAGTGTCACGCGAAAACTTCTACAGGGTGTTTCAACCGTAATGGCCTCGTTCAAGTCATTTTTACTGTCAGAAGATCCGAGGCAGGCTTTACGCATGAAGCGTCATCTTGCAGCATTTGCATCCATCTTTGCGTTTTCAATTGCATGCCTATATTTCTATTTCAATGGGATGCTGGTAATCGACGGCCTCGATGTCGTGGGTATGTTTGCGATTTTCTGGGCGGGCATGCTGATATTTACATTGTTGATACGCTCGGGCCTGAATGAAAAATTCGAAGATCCCAGCATGACCTTACCTCAGGTGCTCTGGGCAACGATATTCCTGCTCGTCATCATCTACTCGCTTAATACATCACGCGCAGTTGCGTTAATGTGTTATTTCGCTATTTTCAGCTTCGGTTTTTTCAAGTTAACCATGCGCGAATTTATAACACTGGCGGCATTCGCGATACTGGGTTACCTGTTCATTATCATCTACATCTATGTCAACGAACCGCTGCGCATACATTTATATGTAGAAATCCTGCAGCTTGTTGCATTCAGTTTGACTACCATTGTCATGGTTTACACGGGCTCTGCCATCAGCAATCTTCGTGCAGTCTTTCGCCAGAGAAACAAGGATCTGGCTGAAGCAGTACAGCTCAACACGCGTCTTGCAACAACCGATGATCTGACCGAACTGTACACGCGGCGCTACCTGATGGACATGCTCGCCAAACAGAAGGCCCTGAGTGAACGCGATGACAGTGATTTTGTCGTGATCTATGCTGACCTCGACCATTTCAAGCACATCAATGACAGTTACGGTCACCATACCGGCGACATCGTGTTGAAGAAATTCGCGAAGATCGTGCAGTCATCAATCCGTGAAATCGATTACGCCTCGCGCTTCGGCGGTGAAGAGTTTGTCGTGTTACTGGTAAATACGGACATAGAACAGGCTAAAGCCGTTGCCGAACGTATCCGTGAAGGCATCGAAAACTATAACTTTTACGACCTGGCACCCGGTCTGAAAGTAACCGTTTCAATCGGCATGGCAAACTACAAGCAATACAAGAGTGTCCAGGAAACGCTAATGACAGCCGACAACCGTATGTACAAGGCCAAAGAACAGGGCCGCAATCTCATTGTGTTTGAATAAGTTTTTTTTTAAACCACAGAGGTCACAGAGTAGGCATAGGAATAACTGCGAGCGTCTGCTTTCGGCCAAGTAAGGACGGTCACTGCGATTAGCTTATATGACTCTTACCAAACATTAATCGACATTGAGCGATTTCTTAGACAATCAAAATCCAATTGAAAGCGAACATTAAACAACGTAAATCATTCGAGTCTACCCCCATTGAATGCCATTGATTAGATTATATTGACATTTAAGATATATTAGTATATTATTATTCTCTTATATTCATATAAGAGGTTATTATTTTGAATAAATTACTTTTAGCTCTTACTTTATCACCACTGCTTTTTGCAACCGTTCATGCTGATGT